>JAEDLN010000281.1 GCA_016295275.1 Kiritimatiellia bacterium | reverse complement strand
CTCTCACGCCTTGCCGGCGTTGCGGCAAATCGGGACTGCGACTTCCGCTTCTTTCTCTCGGGCTCTGGCACAATTTCGGATCGTTCGACAAGCCCGAGAATGCGCGGGCGATGTTGCGCACGGCCTTCGACCATGGCGTTTTCCATTTTGACATGGCGAACAACTACGGACCGATTGCAGGCTCTGCGGAAGAGACGTTCGGTTCGATTTTCGCGAAGGATTTCCGGCCGTATCGCGACGAGCTGATTCTCTCTACGAAAGCCGGATACGGCATGTGGAAAGGGCCGTACGGCGATGGCGGTTCGCGCAAGTATCTGATTGCTAGCTGCGATCAATCGCTGAAGCGCATGGGCGTGGATTACGTCGACATTTTCTATCACCATCGTCCGGATGTCGAGACGGATTTGGAGGAGTCGATGCTGGCATTGGACCACATTGTCCGTTCGGGCCGTGCGCTGTATGTCGGCATTTCCAATTACAATGCGGACCGCACCCGGCAAGCGTATGCCATTTTGAAAGATCTCAAGACGCCGTTTGTGATTCACCAATTCTGCTACAACATCCTCAACCGGACGCCCGAACGCGACGGGTTGCCGCGGACATTGGAGGAGCTCAATTTGGGCGGAATCGTCTTTTCGCCGCTTGCGCAGGGATTGTTGACGAACCGGTATCTTTCCGGAGCGATTCCGTCGGATTCCCGTGCGGCGCGCGGTTCGTTTTTACGGCCTGAGATGCTGACGCCGGATTTGCTCAAGCGTCTGCGGGCGCTTGACGAGCTTGCGAAGCAGCGCGGGCAGACCTTGGCGCAGATGTCGTTGGCGTGGTTGCTGCATCAGCCCGGCGTAACCTCTGCGTTGGTCGGGGCCTCACGGCCGGAGCAGCTTTTGGATTCGCTCGGCACGATACAGAAGCTCGATTTCGAAAAAGACGAACTTGAAAAAATCGAGTCCATCACCAATGGTTAGGGGGGCGAAGCATCGTCATGACGAAAGTAGGGCTTGTTTTTCTCGGGTGTCCGAAGAATCTGACGGATTTTCAGGTAACGGCATCGTATCTGTTGGAAGCGGGGTATGACGTTGGCGTCGCGCCCGAGGAAGCGGATGTGATTCTCGTGACCACGTGCGCCTTCATCGAGAGTGCGCGCCAGGAGGCGGCCGCCGCCATTGAGCATGCCGTTGCCGTCAAGAAGGATCCGGGCACGCCGTGCCGTGCGGTCATTGTCGTGGGGTGCATTCCGCAGCGGTATCGCGAGCGGGTCTTCGATCAATTTCCGGACGTGGACGGTATTGCGGGCGTGGATGATTTGGATTGCATCGATTCGCTCATCGAAGCGGTGCTTTCGCAAGACGGGACGTATGTCAACGGTGTTTCGAAAGGCGTTTCCAAGCGGGTATTTACGGCTCCGGATCCGACCTTGCTGTTGACGAAAGCGCCGTTTGCGTACCTCAAGATTGCCGAGGGGTGCCGGCATGCGTGTGCGTTTTGTGCGATTCCGGGAATTCGCGGGCGGTTGCGTTCGCGCGCCGTTTCCGAAATCGTCGTCGAGGCGAAGACGCTTTTGAAGGCCGGCGTGAAAGAGCTTGCCGTCATTGCGCAGGACGTCACGGCGTACGGACAGGACTTCAAGGACGGAACGACGCTCTCCACGCTTTTGAAGAAGCTGGATGCATTGCGTGGCGATTTCCGGATGCGGTTGCTGTATGGACATCCGGCCGGCATTACCGATGAACTTTTGGATACGATTGCGTCATCGAAGCACATTCTTCCGTATTTTGACATTCCGCTTCAGCATAGCGATCCGGGGGTCTTGAAGGCGATGCATCGCTTGGATACGGTCAAGTTGGTGCCGGATATGGTGAAACGGATTCGTGCGAAGCTGCCGAACGCGGTGTTGCGCACGACGATTCTGGTTGGCTTTCCCGGCGAGACGCGCGAATCGCAGGAGCATTTGCTGGCGTTTTTGAAGGAAAACCGTTTCGATCATCTGGGGTGCTTCGTTTTCTCCCGCGAAGAAGGAACGGCGGCTTGGAGCATGCCCAAGCGCGTATCTGAAAAGACGGCGAAAAAGCGGCGCGACGAGGTCATGACGCTTCAAGCCGGCATCAATGCGGAAC
>JAEDLN010000066.1 GCA_016295275.1 Kiritimatiellia bacterium | reverse complement strand
ATCGCGCCGCCGCGCCATCGGCGCGGTGCGCGCTTGGCCTCCCGCGCACTTGCCCTCGCCACGCCATCGGCGCGGTGCGCGGCATGGTTCCCCCCGCCCTCGCCCCCGCCGCTCCCACGCCCACGCCCACGCACGCTCCACGTCGCCTCGCCGTCGCGGGAGCGGCATGGCAAGTAGCACACGCTGAGAGTGTTGCGGGGGCGTCTCCGTGCGCCCCCCTACCGCCTGCCGGGGCTCCCGGCCCGCGCAGGGCGCGACGTCCGTTCCCCCACCCGCGGCACGGCCGCGGGACCGCTCCCCCCACCGCCCGTGGCGGCTCGCCACCCGCCCGTGGGGGCTCCCCACCCGCGCCACTCGGCACAAAAAAAATCCCCGCACAGGATATGCGGGGAGCAAAGAAGACAAAAACGATTTTGCGAAAACCAATGTGCGTTAACGCCGAGCCGATTCCGGCGGAGGAAGATCCGAACCCGGACTCTTGTACCGAAATACAATCCGACCCTTCGTCAAATCATACGGAGACATCTCCAACGTAACCTTGTCACCTTGCGTGATTTTGATGAAGTTCTTACGCATCTTTCCGGAAACATGCGCGAGAACCTCGTGACCGTTTTCCAAACGGACCGTATACATCGTGGCGGGAAGGACCTTTACGACCACTCCGTCAACTTGGATGCAATCATCTTTAGCCATATGCAGTTTTTATTCGTATTGCAGAAAAACGAGACTGAATGGGAATTCTACGCGGATGAAGGTCGAATGGCAAGAAAAATTCCATCAAGTCAACTCGCCAACGCAAAACGCCGCTTTGCCAAGTTAGCAAAATTCTCCCCTGTCCCGCGCGGTGCATGGATCGGCCCCGTTCCTCCCTCGCTCGTTGAACCATGCCCCCTCCCGCCTTGTGGCGACTCGCCAGCAGCCGTCGGGCCTCCCGATACGGCTGTCGGACCTCCCGGATATTGGCTGTCGGGCCTCCCGACTCGCCACCGGGATATCCGCATGTCAGCGCTCAAAGTATTCCCAACGCTCCAGAAACTCGTTGTACTTTTTCCAGCCCAGCAGTTTGCCTCGTGAATCGAAAAACTCCGAACGTTCGAGGAAGTCGTTCCATTTCTCGATCATCGATTGTGCCGAAACCGGAAGGGAACCGGATACAAGCAGCAAGAGGATGCAGATACGAAATAGTTGCATGTGATGGCACCTTTTGATGAAAGACGGCACAGAATCTCCCTCCATCTGCGCTTTAGCCTCCCAACTCGGCTGTCGGGCCTCCCAACTCGGCTGTCGTGCCTCCCGACTTGGCTGTCGGGCCTCCCGATACGGCTGTCGGGCCTCCCGACCCGACCGTCGCTATAGGGTTGATACCAGTTCTTTGAGAAATGCCGTCAATTTGTCGCGCAGATCGGGACGCTCCAACGCAAAAAGGATATTGGTCTTCACAAACTCGAGCTTGTTTCCCGCGTCATAACGGCGACCGTGAATCCGGCGCGCAAACATGGCACGCTGCGCAGCCAATCGGCGGAGCGCATCGGTAATCTGAATCTCGCCGTTTTTGCCGGGTTTGGCGGTTGCCAACAAATCGAAAATATCCGGGGTCAGCAAATATCGGGAACAAACCGCCAAATTGGACGGTGCTTCCTCCGGTGCAGGCTTTTCCACCAGCGTCTTCAGCCGATAGACATCCGCCTGATCCGAAACCTCCGTCCCATCCACAATGCCATACCGGGAAATCGCTTCGCGCGCAACCGGTTCCACGGCAATGACAGGACCCTCATTCCGCGCATACGTATCCGCCAAGAGCTTGCTGACCGCCGTACCATCGTTTGAACGGACGATCGTATCGCCCAGCAAAAGCAAAAACGGTTCGTCCCCGACAAACTGGCGCGCCATCAAGACGGCATCGCCAAGCCCTCTCATTTCCTGCTGACGGATAAAGTGAATGTGGGCGAGACGCGTCGGGCGCAAAATCGATTCCAAGGCTTCTGTCTTTCCTTTCACCTTGAGCTGCTCCTCAAGCTCGAAGGAACGATCGAAATAATCCTCCAGAGATTCCTTGCCACGCGACAAAATGACCAAGATGTCCTCGCATCCCGCCTCAACGGCTTCTTCGATGACATGCTGGATGACAGGCGTGTCGATAATGGGCAACATTTCCTTTGGAATGGTCTTGCTGACCGGAAGAAGACGGGTTCCGAATCCGGCTGCGGGAATGACGGCTTTGCGTACAGGTTTCATAAAGTGGCTCACAGAGAGATAGCGGGTGAAATGAGAAAAAAATCGGCAAGTGGTTCGGACAATTGGACAAAATCGGCCGGAGCGACGCTTTAGGTGCGCCCGTCCCGAACGGGGGGCGGCATGGCGGCCGCCCCATCCGGCGCAGGCGAAGTCGTCTCCTTCTCCGCTTCGGACTCCCGGGGCTTCGCCGAGGATGACGCCTTGGTATCCGGACCCGTTGACGGCTGAATCGGCTTGGCTGCCGCCTCTTGTCGGGACGGCCCGCCGCCACCATACGCCGCCGTGGAAAACGGCGGCACTTCCGTTCGGCCTGCCCGCCAGTCGCGAATGGCCTGAAGACGCTGCCCGAGACGCCCTTCGGCACCAAGCACCCCCGGCCGGTAGTAGCAACGCCCCTGCAACGATTCCGGCAGACACGTCATGCGGGCAATCTTTTCGTCGGTATCATGCGCATAGGTGTAGCCCGCGCCATAGCGAAGGTCCTTCATCAGCCGCGTCGGCGCATTGCGAATGTGCAACGGAACCGGCTCCGCCATCATGCGCTGCGCATCCCGGGCCGCCGCCAAATACGCGCTTTCCATCGCATTCGATTTCGGCGCCAACGAAAGATAAATGACAATCTGCGCCAGGGCAACTTTGCACTCCGGCATGCCAATGTTGTGGCAGGCGTCCCAGACCGTTGTCGCCAAAAGTAGCGCATTGCTGTCCGCCAGCCCTACGTCCTCACTGGCAAAACGGATGCAGCGCCGCGCAACATAAAGCGGATCTTCTCCCGCTTCCAACATGCGCGCCAGCCAATAAACGGCCGCGTCCGGATCGGAATTGCGCATGCTTTTGTGCAGCGCGGAAATCAAATTGTAGTGCTCTTCCCCGTTCTTGTCGTACAGGAGCATTTTGCCGTTGACACACGCCGTCAGCACTTCCTCGGTCACCGTGGGAACCCCATCCACCGACCCCGCATTGTTGATGGCCGTCTCCAACGTGTTGAGAGCCGTCCGCGCATCGCCATTCGAATAAATCGCGATCTTGCGCAAAACGTCCTCCTCGACCTTCAACGGTATGCCGCCATAGCCCTTCGGACTCTCAAGCGCCCGTTGCAGCAACCGAACCAAATCGTTTTCGTCAAGACCGTTCAACACGAATACCTTGCACCGGGAAAGAAGCGCGGAATTGATCTCAAAGGAGGGGTTCTCCGTCGTGGCACCGATCAAAATGATCGACCCTTGCTCCACAAACGGCAAAAAGGCATCCTGCTGCGCTTTGTTGAAACGGTGAATCTCGTCAATGAAAAGAACCGTGCGGACACCCTGGCAACGAGCCCTGTCCGCTTGCGCCATGATCTCCTTGATCTCGCGAATCCCGCTCGTGACCGCACTGAACGTGATGAAGGACGCACGCGTCATGTTCGCAATGATATTCGCCAGCGTCGTCTTTCCGACACCGGGCGGTCCCCAGAGAATCAACGAAGGAATCTGGTCGCGCTCAATCATCGAACGCAGCAATTTGCCCGGTCCGACAAGATGCTCTTGCCCGAAAAACTCGGAAAGACTCTCGGGACGCATGCGGCTGGCAAGCGGCTGCGCACCGCCCGAAGCGGCATCCGACGGTTTCGAGCCGACGAACGGCACCGCCTGGGTTTCAAGTAAAGAAAGCTGTTGCACAACAAGATAAAACCGCAATCGTGACAATGGTCGCATTCCGACCGTTTTTCTGCCCCGAGAGTACCATACCCGTTTTTTCGGGTCAAATGCGTCACCCCCAAGTAGAGAAGGATATTTTGATACATGTCTAAAATCATGTTTGCAAAATGTCCCGCAGCTGTGATACGATGAATGGCACACATCTGTAATCCCTCCATCCTGCTTGTTTCGCCATGATGTTTCGTAGATTTGCTCTCTCTTCTCTCTTCGCGGCGCTTCTGCTGCCTTCCCCCTCTCCGGCTATCGTCTTCACATGGAATGACGCTTCCGGCGACCATGCATGGGATAATCCGAAAAACTGGACGAAGAGCTCCGCCTCCGCAACCAACGATATCCCGTGCCTGGTCGATGAGGCTCGATTCCCCGCTTCGATCGGCGGTATCGCCAACTACCCCGTTTATCTGAACGGACACCGGTATGCCCAAAGAATCAATCTGACGAAGGGCTCGAAAGCAATCATCGGACAAGAAGGCGACGAACTCACCGTCAATGGTCCTATTTCCGGAAGCGGAGCTTCCATTTGCGCCCGTGTCCATTTCCTGCAGGACACCACATTTGGCGGCGGCGACGGCGGTACGCTCTTCTTCGTGGGCGGTGCCGACGGGGATGCCGTCTTGACCAATAGCGGAAACCTGAACAGCAGGGTCTCTATTACAAACACGGCTTTTTCCGTGAAACAGATCATCGCATCCGCAGGCGGCGTATCTTTCTACACGTCTCCCGATCCCAAAACGGAAATCACCCTCTCCAGCACGATGTCCGACTCAAACGGAAACCGGACGGGCGTGAGTTTGTACGATTGCCTGCTCCCCGGATCCGTCGTTTCGACAACCGGCAGCGCCGGCGGACTTACCTTTTTCAATACGATTGGCGATACCGCACAACTCGTCCATTCCTTCTCGCTCCGGCATGCATCCGGAAATCTGGGTCTGCGCGCGACCTCCTCTTCGGGAAGATCCGTCGTGGCCAATGTCGAAGCCATGTCCGTCGCAAGCGATGCCATTTTGGATGTCGGTGTCTCTTCTTCCTTTACGCTGAATCTCCCGGAAGGACCGGACGCGACAACGGGATTCTACCCGCTCAACTTCCATAGCACCCCATACTTGCTGACGACCAATGCAAACGGCTCCGTGGCCGAGTTTAAAAACTACCCGCAGCTGAGCGAAGATATGCCCTTGGAGGCGACAAAAGCATACCGGATGACCATGCAGGACGCTTGGACGCTGCAGGAAGATCGAGAGGCGCTTGCCCTGCTCCGCTATTCGACAAGCGGCGAACTGAATGTCGACCTCAACGGAAAAAAGCTCTCTCTCGGATCCCTGCGCCTGAATACGTCTTCCGCCATGACCTTCCAAGGTGACGGCGAAGTCGAATGGACCGGCGAACACATCTATCTCGCAACCTATGGTGCCGGCGAACTGCGCTTTTCCGCTCCTTTCTCCTGGCGAAAGCCGACGTCCGTTCCGGACGGACAATATCCGTCGATCGTCGTCATGGGAGCCGGAAAGCCGAATATCGTTTTCGACGGCGGCGACAAAATCCGCGATTACGGAAATATCGTCATCGACTGCCAAAGTAAGACCATCGCAACCTTGGTCTTTGCGGACGCCGAAACCCGTACCTTCCACGGCGACCTGTACGGCCGGTTCGGGATTCGCAACGAAGGTCCCGGAACCTTGCGCTTCAACGGTCAAAGGCTAGCCCGCGGATGGTCGATTGCCCTCACCGGCGGAACGACCATCGTCGGTCATGGCTATGGCATCGCTCCGTCCGTCGTCACAAATGGAGCCGTCTTCGCCGTTGCGGATGGCGTCGCGTATCAGAACAATATCTACCAAGCCATTGTCGCGGGCGCCGTCTATTGCATGGAGGGCAATGACGCTTCCGCAAAAGACTTGCAGATTCCTAGGGAGGGCGTGACGATCGCCGGCGGTCTTCCGGGAGAAACCGGAACCTTCCGCATCACGGGTACGTTCCGCCCGGTCGCCGATTACACGATTGGATTCAAAATCGGCGCCAACGACGCCAGCAAGGTCATCGTTCAGAAGTACGGTAACAACAGCGCGAGCGACACGTATACGATCAAATTCCAAATTCAGGACGTCTCCAAAGGCGAACGGATTGTCCGCGCCGCAGAGTCTTTCCCCGTCATCCAATGGTCCTACACGGATAAATTCACACCGGCAAACATGTCGTTTGAAATCGAGAACCTTTCCCCGGAAAGCCTCGACACTTCAGCCGCCGTCGTTTCCTACAATGCCGAGACAAAATCTTTCGATGTGACCGGTATCCGCTCCCGTCTGCACACGCTCATCGCCATTCAATAGCAGAACCACCGCCCGCATCCCCCTCGCCGAGCGCTCCCTCGCGCGTTCTCCGCCCGCTCCACGCCCGCTCCCCTCGCGCGCTCCACGCTCCGTGTCCCGTTGCGCGCTCCACGCTCGTGTCCCTCGCCGTGCGCATCCCCCCGTGCCCCGTTGTCGTGCGCACCGCCCGTGCCCCGTTGCGGTAGGGCGCGATGTCCCCATCGCGCCGCCGCGCCTCATCGCCCGCGGTGGCTCACCGCCGCGGTGCGCGGCTTGACATCCCGCGCCCTTCGCCCGCGGTGGCTCACCGCCGTGCGCCCCTTTGTGTTAAAAAAATACGCATCTCATCGCCCGTCGGGACTCTCGACCCCGGCCCACGCCGGTAGCCGCAAGGTACGAAGCAGCATCGCTTGATTTGTTCCGGGATGGATGAATTGGATGGAATAGGCATGCAGCGCATGCCCGGGCAAATTCCAACCGTCTCCCCCATACGTGCAATCGCCGATAATCGGATGCCCGATGGAGGCAAGCTGGCAACGGATTTGATGCGTCACCCCCGTGTAGATCGTAACCCGCAAAAGCGTCGTTCCCGGATACGGCGTCCTGTCGCTCACGACAGGCTGATAGAAGGTTTCCGCAAAAAGAGCAGGATTGCCCCGGCGGGATCCGGAGCCGTCGACCATGCGCATGCGCCCGCGAAAGGAACTGGAATGCGCAAGATATCCCGATATACCACCCGCCTTCGTCACCGTTCCACGAACGCGCGCCAAATAGATTTTTCGTGCCGTATGTCGGGAAAATTGCTCGCGAATGGAGCGGTAAATCGGATTGGAAAAGGCCGCCAATACGAGTCCGGAGGTTCCGGTGTCCAGCCGATGGAGCAAACCCGGCATCTGCGGATTGTCGCCGACATCCCCGACGGCAGGGAACCGTGCGAACAACGCCGCCGCCAACGTTCCCTTTTCCCCGATGGAAATGGGATGGCAAGCTTGCCCGGCCGGCTTGTCGACGGCACACAAATCCGCATCCGAATAAACGACCTCGAGCGGCAGATCCGGTTCCGGCTTCACCGCACGATCCGTCAATTCTGGAATCCGCTCGGCGCGAACAACCGCCCCAAGCTGCGGAACATCGGATTTGTCGGCACGTCGCCCATTCTGGAAAACCAACCCGTCCGCAAAAGCATCCGACAGCAAAGCCCGGGTCGTTCCGGGAAGCCTTCCCAAAACAACTTTGTCAAGCCGCTTGCAAGCCACGTCCTCCGCCGTGACGGTAAACTCCACTGTTTGCATGCACAAGAGCCTACCATACCGCCCAATACTGCGCCACCGCCCGCGGTGGCTCACCGCCGCGGTGGCTCATCGCCCCCGCGCCGTTTGTGTGGCGCCATCCATGGCGTCACCCTTCCACCGCCCCCATCGCCCGTGGCGGCTCGCCTCCGCCGAAAGCGCGAAATCCCGGATTGGTTGAATCAAACGAAGAAAAGGATTATGATTTCCAAAAAAAGATATCCGTTTATTGCTTACCCCATCCGCTATCCTACCATCGCCATGACCCGAGAAGAAGCTGAAAAAGAATTCTGGGAATTGAGCCGGCGTTGCTATATGTGGGAAGATTTCAACTCTTCCAAGATTACACCCTACCAACA
The DNA here is from genome assembly GCA_016295275.1 of Kiritimatiellia bacterium. Classification (GTDB taxonomy): domain Bacteria; phylum Verrucomicrobiota; class Kiritimatiellia; order RFP12; family UBA3636; genus JAEDLN01. The sequence continues at coordinate 2,367 of JAEDLN010000066.1, read as the reverse complement.
CGCCGTTCTTCGTCGCCAAAGTGCCTTGTTTGGTTATATTTTCAACGATAAACCGGCCCCTGTCGACAACTGGGTCGCCCCACCCTGCGATGTTGAAGAAACGGTTGAAAACTGGTATCGAAACCATTTTCCGAAAACGTGGCACGAACGCATGTTGGCAAACGGCGGAAAACTTCCGCCTCCGCCCTTCTAAGCGCTCGTACGCCTGTTTTTTCCCATTTTTCTTCCGTCCAACTGTTTTATAGCCATGTCTTGCCATATCGAAACGATTCTCGTCCTGAATGCAGGTTCTTCCTCGCTCAAATTCACGCTCTATAAAATCTCCGGCGAACAGCGCCTTGCAAATGGCGTCGTCGAACGAATCGGTTACGGTTCGGCCAATATGGTGTATCGCCGCGGCGATGAACCGAAATCCGAAACCCCGGTCATCGCCCGAAACCACTCCGATGCCATCCAGCTTGTCTGCAAGGCCTTGACCGATCCCGAAAAAGGCGTCATCAAGGCCCTGCGCGAAATCGATGCCATCGGACACCGCGTCCTGCATGGCGCCGAAATTTTCAAGGAAGCGACCTTGATGACGCCCGAGACGCTTGATAAGGTGCGCGAGCTGATTCCCTTCGGCCCCCTCCACATGCCGCCGAATATCGGTGGCATCGAAGCGTGCGAAAAAACCTTCCCAGGCGTCCCGAATGTCGGTGTCTTCGATACCGCATTCCACCAGACGATGCCCGATTACGCCTCCCACTATGCCATCCCAGAAGAGTACTACCACAAGTACGGATTCCGGAAATACGGCTTCCACGGAACCAGCCATCACTATATCACGGTTGCAACGGCCCGCTACCTCGACAAACCCGTCGATCAGGTGAACCTCGTCACGTGCCACCTCGGAAATGGCTCCTCCCTGGCCGCCATCAAAAATGGCAAGGTCTTGGATACGACCATGGGTCTCACCCCGCTCGCAGGCGTTGTCATGGGAACACGCTCCGGCGATATCGATCCGGCGATCGTTCTCGAACTCGTCCGCAAGGGCATGACGGCCGATGAAATCGACAATCTGCTCAACAAGAAATCCGGCTTGCTCGGCGTCGGCGGCATCAACTCGAACGATATGCGCGATATCATCAAGAACGCCGAAGCCGGATATCATGGCGCCCAGCTCGCTCTCGATATGTGGGCGCACCGCATCGTCCAATACATCGGCGCATACTTCACCTTGATCGGCGGCGCAGATGCCATCGTCTTTACCGGCGGTATCGGCGAAAACTCCTGGCAAGCCCGCGATCGCGTCATTCCACGCTTGAGCTGCCTCGGAGTCGACTACGATGCCGAAGCGAATCAAACGCTCCGCGGCACAGGCTTGCTCTCAAAGCCCGAATCCCGCGTCAAGGTTATCGTCATGCCGACCGATGAGGAGCTCATGATCGCACGCGAAACCTACCAAGTTGTCACAAAGGGCTGCTAACCTGCCCGTTTTTCTTTTTTCCCTATCCAATAGGAGCTTTATATGTCGGAACAATTTATCGTCGAAACCTCCGCCCGCCATATCCATTTGACCGATGCCGCCGTCGAGGCGCTCTATGGTCCCGGCGCTAAACTCGAATCCAAAAAGACACTATCCCAACCCGGTCAGTTCGCGTGCGCCAACGAGAAAATCAAGCTCGTCGGACCCAAAGGCGAGCTCATGGTCAGCGTTCTCGGCCCCGTTCGCAAAGACGTCCAAATCGAACTTTCGTTCACGGATGCACGCACCCTCGGCCTCAAGAACGTCCCCGTCCGCGATTCCGGCGATGTCGCCGGAACCCCCGGAATCAAACTCGTAGGACCCCATGGCGAGCTGGAGGTCAGCCAAGGCTGCATCATCGCAAAACGCCATATCCACATGACAACCGCCGATGCCGCCCGCTTTGGCGTCTCCGACGGACAACTCGTCTCTGTCGAACTCCCGACATCCCCCCGTGCAACGGTTTTCAAGGATGTCCTTATCCGCGTAAGCGACAAGTATGCGCTTGCCATGCACATCGACACCGATGAGGCCAATGCCTCTTGCGCATTCGGCACCGTCATGGGCACGATCGTCTAATCGCCCATTTCATTTTTCCATTGGACACCAATCGCGCGCGATTGGTGTCTTTTCTTTTCTCCAACCATCTCCGTTACCCGCGCACTCCACACCGCGCACCGCCCGTGCCCCGTTGCCTCGCGCCCGCATCCGTGCGCACCGCCCGCACCCCACACCACGCACTCCCACGCGCCCCACACCGCGCGCCACACGCCGCCCCACACTCCGCACTGCCGCTCCCCGCGCGCCCCACACCGCCCCCCGTTGCCGTGCGCACCGCCCGTGCCCCGTTGCGGTAGGGCGCG
>JAEDLN010000280.1 GCA_016295275.1 Kiritimatiellia bacterium | reverse complement strand
CTCAGCGTGCGCGGGATGCCAAGCCGCGCACCGCGCCGATGGCGCGGCGGCGCGAGCCGGGAGGCCCGGCGGCCAAGCATCGCGCCCTACCGCAACGGGACCGCACCACGGGACACGGCCAAGCCGCAGAAGCGTGGAGCACGGCGACAGGGCACCGCCAAGCCGCGCACCGCGGTGGCGAGCCGCCACGGGCAAAGGGGCGCGGCGGCGCGAGCCGGGAGGCCCGGCTGCCAAGCATCGCGGCCTACCGCAACGGGACACGAGGGGTGCGCGCGGCAACGGGGCGGGCGAGGGTGATGCGCGGGATTGCGAGCTGCAACGGGATACGAGAGGGGTACGCCAAGCCGCACGAGGAGGGGGGCGACTTTACTTTTTTGCGAGGGGACTGTATCATGGGCATCGCGATGTTGATGCATCGCACATTTATTCACTTCTTACCCCCTATTCTTCAAATGAAACGGATGATTGCCTTTTGCCTTCTCGCCGCAGTTGCAGTTGCGTTGACCGGTTGCGGATCTATGCGGACACCGGAATCCGGCAAAAATGCCGGAAAGACCTATTATTGCACGTTCTTCGGGATCTCTCTCGAGTCTGCCGTGTATGGCGACGGTCTCATCGTGAACGCCAAATAATCGATCCTTTGATCGGATGAAAAAGGCGGAGCTTTCGTCGGCTTCGTCTTTTTCTGTTTTTTTTCTCTCGATTCGACTGCATTTTCACCGTAGACCCAAAATGACGGAAAGACACACTCGCCTGGCCTGCTATTTAGGCATGGTCACTCAGGCCGTATCGATCAATTATCCTGCGCTTCTGTTTGTTGTTTTCTACCAGGACTACAAGGTATCGTTTTCGGCGTTAGGCGTGCTGATTATCTTGACCTTTGTCGTCCAGCTTCTCATCGATTTGCTGTGTGCGCGCTATATCGATCGGCTAGGGTATCGGCTTGCATCGCTTGGGGCGGCCGGGTTTTCTGCCGTCGGAATGTTGCTGTTGCCGTTTTTGGTCCGTATTTTGCCGGTCGACTATGCCTTTACGGGAATTGTGGCTGCCATTTTGTTTACCTCAATCGGCAGTGGATTGCTGGAGGTCGTCGTGAGTCCGATTCTGGAGGCATTGCCTTCGGAGAAGAAGTCGGCGGACATGGCGATTTTGCATGCCGCATACTGTTGGGGATATGTGTTGTGCGTTTTGGTATCGACGCTCTTTTTCGTATTGTTCGGTTTGCAGCGTTGGCCGATCATGGCGGTCATCTGGTCTTTGATTCCGTTTGTTGCCTTTTATCTCTTTCTGTTTGCTCCGCTGTCGCATCCGGTTGCCGAAGGGAAGACGCCGATGCGCCTACGCGAGTTGTTCGGCAGCCGCGTCTTTCTCCTGCTTGTCGTCATCATGGTTTGTTCGGGTGCGGCGGAACAGTCCATGGCGCAATGGGCGTCGCTGTTTGCTCAATTGGGCATGGGTGTCAGCAAGACGCTGGGCGATCTGATGGGGCCGCTGCTCTTTGCGGTTTTGATGGGAGCTTCACGCACGTATTATGGCGTGAAGGGGTGTGAGATCGATTTGGAAAAGGAGTTGAAGCGAAATGCCATTTTAGGCGTTTTCGGATATTTGCTGGCGGTATTCGGCCATTATCCGCTCCTGAATCTGATCGGGTGCGGAATCTGCGGTTTGGCGGTTGGCTTGATGTGGCCGGGCACGATATCGCTTGGCGCCAGGCTGTTTCCGTTGGGGGGCTCGGCGCTATTCAGTCTTCTTGCGATGGGGGGCGATATCGGGTGTGCGCTTGGTCCCGGCATGGTCGGCTGCGTTTCGGATTGGGCGCAGGCGCTCTTTACCAACCATGAAAAGGTCAGGTCGGTCATTTCGTGGGTTACGGGATCGACCGAGGTTACGCAGCTCGGATTGAAAGCGGGACTGTTTTTGGCGTTGTTATTCCCGGGTGCCGTATACCTTACCGTTCGTCGGATCCAGCGTCGTCTTCGGAAGCAATAGAAGGGCTCGGCGCGGCGGCGCGTGCCGAGAGGGTGGGGAGCCCCCACGGGCGGTGGCGGCCGACCATCGCGCCGCACCGCAACGGGACCGCACCACGGGGCACGGGCGGTGCGCACGAGGGGCGTAAATGGCGGGTGTAATGGCGGTAG
>JAEDLN010000279.1 GCA_016295275.1 Kiritimatiellia bacterium | reverse complement strand
GCGGCGGCGCGATGGGGACATCGCGCCCTACCGCAACGGGACCGCACCACGGGGCGCGGCGGCGGGATGGTGCAAAGGTCGGTGGCATTGCGTGCGAAATTCGCGGGCGTGATGGCGGTAGGGCGCGAGCCGGGAGGCCCGGCAGCCGACCATCGCGCCGTACGGGTAATGAGCGGGTGTAATGCGCTATTGGTTGCGCACGGCAACGGGACACGAGCGTGGGGGACGGCAACGGGACCGGACCGCGGGGGCGCGGCAACGGGGCGGGGGCAAATGCGGAAAAAGAAGTCCCGCCGAACCGATCGGGTCAGGCGGGAGATAGAAGGAAGGCAATATCGATCGCGGGACTATTTTTGGGATTCCGCGTTTGCGGTGTATTCGGGATCGTCCGGAATGTCGCCGATGCGATGGTTGCCGGAGCGCCAAGCCCAGAATCCGAGCAAAAGGGCGAGCGCAAGTCCGATGGTTTGTGCGAGGGGGAGTTCGAGTCCGAAGCCGTATGGACCTCCATGCTCTGGCGATGTCCAAAGGATGAAGGTCGTCACAATGAACGTGATGAAGATGCCGGGGATGAGCGTAACGAAGCCATTGCGGCGTTGGCTAAAGAGCCAAACGGAGCAGGAAAGCAGGGTGAAGGAGGCCAAGACCTGATTGCCCCATGCGAAGTAGTTCCACAGAAGGCCAAACGATTTTTTATCGATGTTCGACCAGAAGAGCAGGGCGATGACGATTCCGATAATCGGGAGACAAAGCAGGATGCGGGAATGGGCGCGACGCTGGTCGAGATGGAAGATTTCCGCAAGGCTCAAGCGTAGGGAGCGCATGGCGGTATCGCCGGAGGTAATGGCGAGGATAATGACGGCGATAACGGTCAGGGACCCCATCCAGCTGCCGAGGAAGTGCTTTGTAATGACGAGCAGGACATGATTCGGATTGGCATTGATTTGTTCGGGCATCAGGTTGTAGATTGCGTAGCCCGCCGCAGCCCAAACCAAGGCGATCGCGCCTTCGACGACCATCATGCCATAGAAGGAAGAGCGCGCCTGTTTTTCGGAAATCATCGTCCGTGCGATAATCGGGGATTGCGTGGCATGGAAGCCGGAGAGAATGCCGCAGGCAATGGTCACGAAAAGGCAAGGAAGGATCGGATTTTTCTCTTGGAAAGATTGGAAGAGCGGGAGGCTTTCCGGATTCGTCTTGAGAAGATTCGGCGTAATGAAGGATTCATGCCAGACGAGAGAAACCATAATGGCCGCCGTACCGATCAGGAGCATCAAGCCGAAAACCGGATATATCTTGCCGATGATTTTGTCGATCGGAAAGATGGTGGAGGTAATATAGTAGAGGAAAATCAGGAGAATCGAAAGAAGGAGGACGGGCGTGAATGGGACCCCGAAAACCGTAATGGCCGCGGAAGAGGGGACCATGCCGGAAATCAGTGCGGCCGGAACGTTGATGAAGACCGCAACGACGAGCAGGAGCAGGAAGCACATGAAGACGGAAAAGGCGACATAGACGGGCGTATTTGTCGCCATTCGAATCAATGCGGGATGGTTCGCTCCCTTGTGGCGGAGCGACATCATGCCGGCGACGAAGTCGTGTACCGCACCGCCGATGATATTTCCGAATGGGATGATCAAGAAGACGATCGGACCGAATTTCACACCGAGAATGACACCGATAACGGGACCGACACCGGCGATATTCAAGAGCTGGATGAGCATATTCTTCCAATGTGGCAGAACAACATAGTCCACGCCGTCGGCGAAGAGGCGGGCCGGTGTCGCACGATCGTCGGGTTGGAGGATTTTTTCAACGAAACGCCCATACAACGCGTACCCAAAATAGAGAGCAAGGAGTCCGAGGAAAAACATCAACATAGAAACCTCAACTGAAAACGGATTTATTGTCCCCCTTGCAAAAAGTCGGTTTGCAAGGGCTATCAACAGAATCAATCGTATTCTTTACCATTTGTTTTTTCAAGCCTTTGAAAACGTGTGCGGGGCGGGAGGGCCGGCGGTGAGCCACCGAGGGCGTGTGGGTTATGCGCGGGAGCGTGGGGCACGGCGAGGGGGGGCGGGTGTTTTTAACACAAAGGAACACAAAGAGCGACGGGACGGGATGTATAGGAGCACAAAGG
>JAEDLN010000065.1 GCA_016295275.1 Kiritimatiellia bacterium | reverse complement strand
GCACGGAGACGCCCCCGGCAAAACTCTCAGCGTGTGCTACCGCCATTACGCACGCAATATTCGCACGCCATTTACGCCGCCGTGCGCACCACACGTGCCCCGTTGCGCGGTCTCATGGTGCGGTCCCGTTGCGGTAGGGCGCGATGTCCCCATCGCGCCGCCGCGCCTTGGCGCGGTGCGCAGCTTGGCATCGTGCGCCCTTGTGGTGCGCACCTCTCGTGCCCCGTGGTTGTGCGCACCTCTCGTGCGGCTTGGCGGTAGGGCGCGAAAAAAGAACACAAAGACCATTCCGGTGAAAGGATAGGAACACAAAGGCGGTGAGCCACACTGTTTTATGGTTTTCAAAGCGCGCACCATCGAAAACCCGAAAAATCTTTGTGCTTCTATACATCCCGCTCAAGAGTTCTTTGTGCTTCTTTGTGTTAAAACATCGCGCACGCGGATTACGCCCGCAAAATTCGCGCATGCATTACCCGGGCGGCGCGATGATCGGCCGCCGGGCCTCCCGGCTCGCGCCCTACCGCCATTAAGCCCGCAAAAATCGCCGCAAAATTCGCATGGTCATTACACCCGCGTGGTGCGCCCGCGCGCATTGCCCGTGGCGGCTTGCCACCCCGTGCGGCGTGATGGTCGTCTGTCGGGGCTCCCGACTCGTGCCGCCGCGCGCGTTGACCGTGGCGGTTCGCCACCGCGGTGCGGGCGGCATAAATAAAAAAGCCTCCTCCCGCGGGAGAAGGCTTTTTGTAGGCGAAAGAACCCGAATTTATTCGAAATCCGCCTTTTCGTCCTCGTCCTCTTCGATGGCATTGAAGCCGGGTCCGGAGAATGCCATGGAGAGCTGCATCATGATCGGTAAAAACTTGGGCTGTTGCAGCTCGATGATTTTGGTGAGCGACTCGCCGTCGGTGGCCTTTCCAATCTCCGATGCAACATCGGTAACGGTGCGGAATACGCTGACAAGGGCGTTCTTCTGCAGATCGTTCAACTGAAGCGACTGGATTCCGGCTTTGCATTCTGCAACTTCTTCAGGGGAAAAATAGATATCCTCCGGAATCCATTTGCCGTCGACCTTGACGAACGTGACGGGGTCCTCCGGATCGCTTTCCAGTTGAAATTCGACCTTGGTATTCGAGACAACGGTTGTTTTCCGGATGACTTCCGGCTTGTTCAAGATTGTGGAGATGGGGGGAAGTTTGTCGGTCACCCCTTTCATTGAGAGCGGTTTTGCAGGGAGAATTTCCGTAATCGGTTTGGTGCAGACGTTTTCGTAGGTCGCATTCTTCGCAAGAGCTCCCAGGTTCGCGAGTAAATTGACGAAAATGGTTTCCGTTTCTTCTTTCGTCAGGCTGGCGTAAGTCGAGTCTTCAAACGCTTCCTTGAAGGATTGGGAAACCATTTCACCGTATTGGGGATCGTTCAAAACCATATGGGCTTGCTTCACGCCGGTGGCGGCGATGGTGTACAACGCCTTCCGCCCTGCCGTCCAAACGTCTTTTCCGACGGATTCGGCGAACTTCCGGGTCTGTTCCGTGTAGATTTGCCGTTGCGAAGCCGGAAGGAGCGAAAAGGCTTCTGAAAGGGAAAGGGAATTGATGCTTTTTTCGAAGGCGAGGAAAGCGTCGGTGGCTTCCTGCTGTGGGTTCGCTTGCGCAACGGAGGAAGAGCCGAGAATGAGGGCGGCGGAGAAAAGTCCGAAAAGTTGTTTTTTCATGGGGAAATAGGGGAGATGGAGAATGGAAGAAAAGATTTATCTTCTGCATTCGGTATGCTAGCAGAATCGGTTGCCGATATCAATAGCGGACCGGCCGGGAGGGTGGGGTACCCCCACGGGCGGTGGCGGCCAAACATCGCGCACGCGCATTACCCGGGCGCATTACACCCGCGCATTACCCGTGCGGCGCGATGGGGACATCGCGCCCTACCGCCATTACGCACGCAAAATTTGCACACCATTTACACCGCCCTCGGTGCGTACCGCCCGTGCCCCGTGGTGCGGTCCCGTTGCGGTAGGGCGCGATGCTTGGCCGCCGGGTCTCCCGGCTCGCTCCGCCGCGCCATTGCCCGTGGCGGCTCGCCACCGCGATGCGCCGGGGGCGGCGTTTGCCGTGGCAAGGCGGTGCGGCCGGTTTGCAGATTGACAATTCACATGAAAATCTTCATGATTGTTTCGACCCATTTCCTTGCTTTCCATCCGCAAAAACAAAGTCCGCATACGCTCCAACTTTATGGCTGATTTCAAAGATAAGCAGTTTGTTTCTCTTTTGATTGGGTATTTTGTCCGGACGATCATTGTCACAATTGTTTTATCCCTTCTTCTCGTATTTCTGCTTTCGGCAATCCATCGTGTTGCGCCGGACGCTCTGCGTCCCATTTCGGCCATTTTATGTGTGGATGGACCGGTTGATCGGCCGGTAGCGACGTCCGAACCGGATCGTGGTGCGGAGGCGTTGCCGGCGGCAACTGTCGTGGAGTCACTGCCCCCCGCAGAGATCGCTTCTGCCGTTTCCGCGAACGAGCCGGAGCCCGTTGTTGTTGCGAATCCGACGCCAGAGAAAAGCGAGACGGAGTCTGCGAAAGAGTCGGGTGGTTTTCTGAATACGGTTTTCGAAACCGCCTCGCAAGCAGGATCGACCGTCTCGGATACCATCGTCGGGTATCTGCAGGAGAAAACAAAGGATCAGACTGCGGCGAAAACCAATGCGTCGGAAGCGACCGGGACGGAGTCGGGACAGACGGTTCTTGTCGTTCCGGAGGAGCTTCCGCCGGATCCCCGCGCGGCAACGAACGAAGAGCCGCCTCATCCGTGGGGACTTGTTGTCACGAACTCCTATTTCTATGCCGCAGACGGCACCCAAAAAGGAATTCTCAAAGGGGGAACGCCCATTGCGTACGGGGACTCGAAACTCCATGCGCGCGGGCGCATGTATTCCGTTCAGCCGCTGATCGACGGCGTTTGGCAATCGACCGCCGTTTTCCTGTACGAACAGGATCTGATTCTGTTCCCCGATGTTCGCTACAGCGAGAGCAATCGCGAAGAGCGGGATGCCCTGATCGATTTCTGCATAGCCTACGGACGCTACGAGCAGGAGCGCAACAATGTGATCGAAGGCATGAAGGCGCGTCGTAAAAATCCCTTCGAGAGCGAGTATCGCGCCGTCAAGGCGGATTTCGACAAGTTGCAGACGGTCATCAACGAAAAAATGGCGCTTTTTCGCAAGACCGACATGGAGATCGACGACCGAGCGCTTCGCAACCGGCTCCGTCAGGAGCTTGAAGTGCTTCGCGGCAAGCAGACGGACATGAAGAAGCGGTTCGACCCGATTTCGAAAAAATGGAATGATTGGGAAGAGGCGCATCCGGCATCGTACAGTCATATTCCCGAAAATGCGAAGATGCAGGCACAGAGACAAATCATGCAACGGCTTTCCCCCGTGGTCGAGAATCTCGTTCCGGGGCTTACGCCGACTGAAATGCGATAGACGCCTCGCTTACTTTCCCGCATTTCCATTTGCCATTACGCAGTTTTCTTTTCATGCGTTACGCTATCCTTTCAGATATCCACGGAAATCTTCCGGCATGGAATACCGTTTTGAGCGATCTAGCGGTTCATAAGGTCGACTGCATTCTCTGTCTGGGCGATATCGTGGGGTATGGGCCGCAGCCGGCGGAGTGCTTGAAATCGGTCTATTCCCATGCGACGGCAATGGTATTGGGCAATCATGACGCCGTTGTCGGGGGGCGCATGTCGGCGGAATCGTTCAACGATCGGGCCGGGCGCATCATTTCCTGGACGCAGACACGGCTAGGCGACAAGGCGCGTTCTCTGTTTGCGCAGATGCCGTTGGTTCTGAAAGGGAAGAATTTCCGGTGTGTCCACGGCGATTTCGCCGATCCCGCCGTTTTCAACTATGTTGCAAGCGCCGAAGATGCCGCTGCGTCCTTTGCCGCCTGTTCCGAGCAGCTTTTGTTTTGCGGACATACGCATCGTGCCGCATTGTACATTGTCGGAAACAGCGGGCGCGTGCACGATGTCGAACCGCAGGATTTTTCGCTCGAGGAAGGAAAGCGGTACCTCGTCAACGTAGGCTCCGTAGGGTCGCCTCGCGACGGCGATCCGCGCGCGTCGTATGTCATATTCGACGAAGAGCGCGGCGATGTTTTCTTCAAGCGCGTACCGTTCGATTTCGAGGCGTTTCGCGCTGCTGTCGAAGCCGCCGAAGGATTGAGGCCGGAAGATGTCCAGCTATTGCGGACGGAAGCCTTTCAGGCCGGTACGCTTACGGTTCGCGAGGAGGCCGATTTCGAGCCGAACGATGCCGCACGTGCGCAAGTTTCTCCCGCCGGGCTCGAGGCGGATTTGAGCACCCTCAAACGAAGCAATCGCCTGCTGCTCAACACGACGGTCATTTCCATTCTCGGCTGCTGCGTTCTCATTGCCGTATTTTTCCATGTCGTTCGACTCTTGCTTCCGCACGATGCGTCGTATCCGGCCTTTGACGCTCCGGCAATCGACTCTGTCCCGGTCCTTTCCGCGGACGGCAATCTGCTTCCGGAAATCAAGCCGGTCAGGAGCTCCGAAAAAATGGTGGCAGCCTATCCGTATCGCATTTTTTTGGATGACGATCGCAAGCAGACGGTTCGAATCGATTCCGACGGACACCTCGTCCTCGGCTCTTCCGACGCTTCTCTGGAGTTTCGGCTCGTGACGCCTTGCATAACGGCGATTCGAGGAAAGAAATTGGAAGGCATGTGCCGAGCCCGTTTTTCGAACGACTTCGAAGGTACCTTCAGTCTCAATGGCATTCAGCTGCAAGACGAGCAGACGCATACGGAAAAGGCGTTGTTCGTCAAGAATTTCTCGGATCAGAACATACCCCGCGACAAAATGCCGTATGTTTTGCGGGCGTTCTCTTCCAGAGACGACTGGCGACTGGCCCGTGGCACCAGCGATTCCGCAATCGGACCCAAGAGCCGTGGCGTCTACCTCGAGCTGCGTGGCAATTTCTCCGGAACCGTGACCATCGGCGGCATTTCCGCCCGCGGCACCGGCGGGTCCAGAACCCGATAGTCAAAAGGCGGTTTTCATGGAAAACGGAACAATTGCGGCGCTTGCGACGGCACCCGGTCCGGCCGGGGTGGCGGTCATACGCATCTCCGGCGGACAGGCATTGTCTGCGGCCGATCGTCTTTGTGCGGGAGCTTCGACCAAGCCGTCGGCTCTTTCGGGCGGCATGTTTCGGTTGTATCGCCTGTTCGATCCGGAAGACGGCTCGTTTCTCGATGAAGCCATTCTTCTCGTGTTTCGCGCGCCGCATAGCTATACGGGAGAAGATGTCGCCGAGATCCAGGTACATGGCGGCCGTGCCGTTCCTGCCCGTATTCTCAAAGCGCTCTATGCTGTTGGCGTTTCTCCCGCCGCGCCGGGCGAGTTTACGCGTCGTGCGTTTCTCAACGGGCGTTTGTCGCTTGAAAAAGCGGAGGCGGTCATGGATCTTGTCGGCGCCCGCAGCGAACGGGCGGCCCGATCCGCGGCCGAGTTGCTTTCGGGCGCGCTCGGATCGCGTGTCAATGCCGTCTACGACAGTCTGATGGCGCTTTGTGCCGATTTGGAGGCGACGCTCGATTTTTCCGATGAGGATGTCGGCGGCATCTTGCCCGCGCCGCAGCTCCGCGAACGTCTTTCCATGCCGTTGGCCGAATTGGATGCGCTCATCGGCACCTTCCGGGAAGGGCGTCTTCTTCGCGAGGGGGCGCTTCTGGTTCTGGCCGGTTCCGCCAATGCCGGAAAATCCACGCTTTTCAATACGCTGCTGGGGACGAATCGCGCCATTGTCGCCAATCAGCCGGGAACGACGCGCGACTCCATCGAGGAAAGCTTTTATCTGGACGGCATCGTTTTGCGCCTCGTGGATACGGCCGGTTTTCGCACCGCAGGCAGCGAAATCGAACAGGAAGGCATCGACCGGGCGCGATCGCTGGTGGCATCCGCCGATGTTCTCTTGCATCTCATCGACAGTACGTCGCCGGATGTCGGTTCCGAGCCGTCGCTGCCGGCCGATTTTCCCGCCGGGACGCCTGTCATCCGCATCTATACGAAAGCCGACCGGTTGTCGGGCGGTTTGCCGGCCGAAGCGCCTGCCGGCATTTTGATTTCAGCCGTAACGGGGCAGGGAATGCCCGCGCTTCTCGATGCGATTCGCGAAAGCCTGCGGCTGAATGCCGACCGGCTCTCCGGCGTCGGCGTTGCCGTCAACGAACGCCATGCCGATCTCCTTCGGCGGGCGCGTCAGGAGCTTCTCAACGCCTGCGAAATCTACGATCGCTTTGCCGAAGACGGCGCCGTTCCGGCCGCATCCCATCTTCGCGCCGCCGCGACCGCGCTCGGCTCCGTCACGGGGCGGTTCTACACCGAAGATCTTCTCGACACCGTATTCAGCCGCTTCTGCGTCGGGAAGTAGGCATGCCGACGGTGAGCTAGCGGCGAGATCGTTCCAAGTGAACGGGGGTTCGCTTCGGGCGGCGAGCATCGTCGCGAGGCGACCTGTGGCGGGGTTGTAGCCGAGGGTCGACTGGCGGACGCCGTTGAGGGCATAGCCCGCGTCGCGGCCGAAGGAATCGTAGAAGCGTTCGATCATATTCGTGCCGGCAACGCCGCCTACGGTTTCATTCGTGAGCGAACCGAAGGTATCGTAGGCGAACGTCGTCGTGCCCGCGGCATCGATTGCGCGCATCTGGCGGCCCATGGCGTTGTAGGAGAGAGCAACCGATGGTTTATCGTCGGAGTAGTCCGTGCGCGTCAGTGCGCCCCAGTCGTCGTACGTGTAGATCGTTTCGACGCCACGCGCCCAAGTGCGCTTCACGAGGCGGCCATACGCATCGTAGTCATACGAAGGCCCCTTTCTGTCTGCGTAGACCTTGTTGGTCATGCAGTTGGACGCCTCGTCGGAAAACCAGCGGGTCGTATCAGCGCAACCGCGCGGTCCTTCTCCTCGTCGTCGAAGAAGAACGCCCGGTGCGCAAGCCGGCTGACAAGGTGATAGCACCTGTTCTGCTCGATAACCCCGTTCTTTCTCATGTGGACATTATACAAAAAACTCGGCTACTGTATCAATTCTGACCCTTTATTCCCTCCATCCATTCCTTGTACACGCCCTGGAAGGCCTGGAGAAAAGGCGCCGCCGTGCCCGCTAACGCGAGCACGGCGGCGACGGAGGCAAGGATCCTCCTTGTCGTTGGCGTGTCTCCTACCTGATGATCACCGAGAATCCGAGCATGCGCTGGCATTCGAAGCATCCGACGTCGATGCCCGCGAACATCACGCGCGGCTTGCCAGTGAGATCGACAGCTGAGAGGACGGACGGAGTCGTCCCGACGTCGAACAGCGCGCCTTTCGGCTTCGGGCTGTAGTCGCCCTTCGCGAAGTTCTTGAACATCTCGTCAACGGTCGAGACGGAGCAGCTCGCCTTGAGCGGCTCGGCGTCGTCGGTCACGCAGTAGACCACCGTGCAGTGCGCCGTGTCAATCCTGGCCGAGGTGTACGTTCCGCTTTCACCCTTCGCCGTCTCGAAGTTGCCGGCGATTACGTTGTTTCTGAAAACTGCGCTCCAGCTGGTGCAGTATAGACCAGCGGAGTCGGACGAAAGCGCGCCCTCGACCGTATTCGCGACGATCGTGCAGTTTTCGACGAGGGAGTTCTCGTTGGCGCCGCCGAAGAAGATGCCGGCGGAACCGGACTTTGCGTCCGCCCCTTCCGTGCAGACATAGCGGTTTCCTGCGACGAGCGTGTTGAGGATGCGGACGGGCTTGTTGTTGTTGTGAATGAAGATGGCGCCGCCGGCGTTGTCGCCGTTTCCGGTGGAAGTTCCGATGACGACGTTGTTCGTCACATAGCAGTGCGTGAGAACCGCATTGGAGCGGAGTGAGACGCCGCCGCCGCCGCCCACAGTGCCCGTGTCGCCGCGCGTGACGGTGCCACCGCGGATGACGCAGTTGGACACCGTCGCGGCCGAGACGTCGATGCAGCCGCCGTAGCCGTTGAACACGGAGCCGCTCTCGATAACGAGTCCCGCCACGAGCGCGCCGCCGGAGACTTCCATCACGCGGTGGTTCGCGGAACCAGACGTCGCCTCGGCGGTGTTGCGAACAACAACGCTGCCTTCGCCACTGACCGTCACGGCCTTGTTGACGACGATAGGAGAAGACACTTCGTAGACACCAGCGGCGAGAATGACTTCGCATCCGGCGACAGCCTCGTCAAGCGCCTCCTGTATCGTCGAATGGCCGCCCTCGCCGACGCGCTGTATCTTGTCGACGATCTTCACCGTGCGCGTCATGGGCTTCGAGCGCTCCACACCGGAAACAGCCGTGACGGAGATGGTGTACGTACCGATCGCCGTGTAGACATGGGAGATCTGCGACTCCGTGTAGACTTCAAGCGTGCCGTCGCCAAAATCGACTTCGTAGGACACATCTCCTGGCGCGTTTTCGGCAGACGCCGTGAAGGTCGCAGTCGCGGGCGCGTAGCCGACGTCGAACGCTGGGGCGGTAAACGAGACTGTCATGTTCGAATGCTGGTATTCGTAGCATCCGATGTCGACGCCTTCGCTCAGACGCGGCTTGCCGTCAAGGTCCTTGTCCGACGCATCCACACGCACGTCTGCAATGCCGGCATCCACCAGAGCGCCGTCAGCGGCTGGACGATAGTCGCCGTTGGTATAGTCGGCGAAGGCGCTTGCCGTGATGGCGACGTAGCCGTCGGTGTTGGAGAGAGACGTGTCGTCCGTGGCAACATTCTTGATGACGGGCCGATTGCCGGTCCAGGCATGCGTCACGCCGGTAGAATTTGTATTGCCGAAAATGACGCAGTTGTGAAAGTCGAGCGTGATCGCCCGCCAACTGTTCACAGACGCCCCAACGTTGTTGACGAACGAGCAGTTGTACGCCGCGAAGTCGCGGTTGCAGAAGATCGCGGCGTTCTCGTTTTCGGCAAGAAGGCAGTCTTCAAGCAGGCGCGTGACATTGTCATTCGTCGTGTAGACGCAGTTGATGCCGCCGCCGCGAAGCGCGTCTGTTCCGGTCAGCTTGCCGCCTGTGATGCTGCAACGTGAAATGCGCCCGTTGTTCCAGAAGATGTTTCCGCCGCCTTCGCCATCGGTGACGTTACCCGTAAGGACGCCGCCGGAAATTTCCAGATCCTGCAGCATGCCGTCACCCATGTAGACGTTACCGCCCTTCGAGGTCGCCGTTCCCCTGCGGATCACGCCTCCCACAATCATCGCGGCGCCTTCCATGTAGACATTGCCGCCATTGCCTGTGGCTGTTCCGTCCTCGCAAGTGAGACCGTTAATCGTACCGACTTTCACATAGAGGTTACCTCCCTTGTCGCCGGCGGTGCCGTTGCGGAGCGTCACGTTCTGGAGCGTACCATTCTCCATGTAGACGTTTCCGCCCAAACGATTGTTCGCAAAGGTGCAGGTGCCGTTTTGGCAGGTCGTGTTCCGGACGGTACCGTTCTTCATGTAGATGCAGCCGCCATGCCAAGACATCGTCCCGCCAGTGCCGTCGATGAAGCAGTCCGTGACGGTGCCGCCCGTCATGTAAATGCCGCCGCCGCTGCCGCGCGTGACGCCGTTGGCGAGGATGGTGCAGTTCGTGACGGTGCCGCCGGTCATGTAGATCTCGCCGCCCTCGTAGCCGTCGCCGCCGGAAACCGTGCACGAATCGACGAGACCGCCGGACATCCAGATGTTGGCGCCGTACTTTTCGCCGTCGTTGTAAGTAATGCCGCCGGTGATGGTGCAGGCGCGGATCGTCCCCTTGACGAGGCAGACGTTGCCACCGTGGTTCTTGCCCTCGCCGCCGGAGATCACGCAGTCCACGACAAGCGCGGCGTCGTTGTTGACGTAGAGATTGCCGCCAGAGTATTTGTTTCCGTTGCCGTAGGTCTTGCCATTGCGGAGGACGCAGTTCGTGATGGTGCCGCCGTTCATCTCGATCGCGCCGCCCTTGTCGGCCTTGCTGATGTCCGTGTTGCCGACGACAGTAACGTTCTCAAGCCACGAACCAGCCGCCATGCGCAAGGTGCGATATGATTCCGAAGACTGAATAGTGACATCGTCGCGCACGGAACCGGCGCCGACAAGCTTCGCCTTGAGATTCGGGCCGTACTGCGTCGAGGTCATGTACGTGCCGGTCTCGACGTAGATGACGTCGTCAGCATTCCCTGCCGCAGCAATCGCCTCGTCGATGGTCGTGTACACAGTGGCGCCTTCCGGTGCACCTTCGTATGTGCCGTCTGACGCGACGTAGTAGTCGGCGGCGCTGGCACTAGCGGCGAGTGCGCCTGTGAAGAGAACGGACAGTAACTTTTTCGTGGCTATCATGGTTTTCTCCTTATAACACCAATAGTATAGCAAAAGCCAGTGAATGTCTACATTTATAGAG
>JAEDLN010000064.1 GCA_016295275.1 Kiritimatiellia bacterium | reverse complement strand
TAGGGCGCGATGTCCCCATCGCGCCGCCGCGCCTCGGCGCGGTGCGCGGCTTGGCTAGTAGCACACGCTGAGAGTTTTGCATGCCGCGGCTCTGTCCGCGGCACGGTACGCGGCAGGGCCGCGCACCCCCAGCCCCATTACACCCGCGCATTATACACGCTCATTACCCAGGCGGCGCGATGGGGACATCGCGCCCTACCGCCATTACACCCGCTCCCTCGCTCGCGCCGCCGGGTCTCCCCCCGCCTCCCCGTCTCCCCCGCCGCCCGCGGTGGTTCACCGCCGCCCGCTCGCCCGCGGTGGTTCACCGCTCGCCGTGAATTTGTCATTTTCTATGGAATTTGATATCGTCTCTATCCTTAATTGCTATCGCGATCGCGGGCTTGTTCGATCGAGAAAACAGGGAAAATCCGTATCCGTTCCCCATCCATACGGTTCGCTGCGAATAGCCGGAGGAAACAACCTATGCTTGGAGCAATCATTGGCGATATCGTTGGTTCTCGTTTTGAATGGCACAACATCAAAACAAAACAATTTGCGTTTCTGACGCACGAATGCTTCTTCACCGACGACTCCGTCATGTCCCTGGCTGTCGCAAAGGCAATTCTGGAATGCGGACACCCCGATCGGCTTCCCGAACATGCGATTCGTTGCATGCAGGAAATCGGTCGTCCCTATCCCGATTGCGGATATGGCGGTTCCTTCTACCATTGGATCTACTCGGATCATCCGCAACCCTACAACAGTTATGGCAATGGGGCTGCCATGCGCGTAAGCGCGTGCGGTTTCGCCGCATCCTCTACGGAGGAGGCAATTGCTCTCTCGAAAGCCGTCACGAAGGTGTCGCACAACCATCCCGAAGGGCTGAAGGGCGCAGAGGCGACAACCATCGCGCTCTATATGGCCCGCACCGGCAGCAATATCCTTGAAATCCGAGATCATATCGACAAGCAGTATTATTCAATGAATTTCACGCTGGACGGCATCCGGGACGGCTACCGGTTCAACGAAACATGCCAGGATACCGTCCCGCAGGCACTTATGGCATTTTTCGAGTCCACCTCCTTCGAAGATGCCATTCGCAACGCCATCAGCATCGGCGGGGACAGCGATACGCTCGCCGCCATCACGGGCGGCATCGCAGAAGCATACTACGGCATCCCCGAAGCAATCCGCAAACACGCCCTGACGTTCCTCGACGAACGCCTGCTCGCCATTCTGAACGCTTTTGAGACCAAATACGGCATTGTCAGCGATAAGGAAAACGGAAAAACCACCGGTTGACAGACAGACCCTCGCCGTTGTCAGCCCCCGCGCGCCCCGCGCCATGTCCCGTTGCGCGCTCCATTTGCCATTCGATCCCGTTTCGCGTTCCCGTTGCGGTAGGGCGCGATGCTCGGCCGCCACCGCCCGTGGGGGCTCCCCACCCTCCCGGCTCGCGCCGCCGCGCCATTGCCCGTGGCGGCTCGCCACTCGCCCGCGGTGGCTCACCGCCGCGGTGCGCGGCATGGCAAGTAGCACACGCTGAGAGTTTTGCAGGGGGCGTCTCCGTGCGCCCCCACATAGCCGCGCAGGGCGCGGCGTCTGTTCCTCCCCTCACCGTGCCTCCCGGCTCCCCACTCGCCACCTGCGCCGCCGCGCCCCATCGCCTCGCGCAACTCGCCGCCCGTGGGGGCTCCCCACCGCCCGTGGGGGCTCCCCACTCGCCGCCCGCGTCCCCGATATCCGTTCCGCCCTTTCATCTCAGGGCATTTTGCAAGCCGCGGCGCACGCAAAGAACCGTTGCTAGACCCGTTGTTCGCGAGTGCGGCGAATGGTGACGCCTACGCCATCCAAAACCTCCGGAATGATCCCGCGCTTTTCAACCCGTACCTGAACCTCCTCGACACGACCGTCCTGCAAAACGTGTGCCGCGACCTCCTCCGCAAACGATTCCAGCAGCAAATGTTCCTTTGCCAAAGCGAGAGCCTGTATTTCCCGGCACAGTTTCGCATAATCCAACGTGTCCGAAATCGAATCGGACGCCCCCGCTCGGCGCAAGTCCAAAAAGGTCTCGACAGAAACATACACGGGTATCGGCTCCGTGCGCTCTTCCTCCGAAACCCCGAAAATGCCCCGCACCAGCAACGTGCGAATCTCAACACTGTCTTTTGTCGACATTGCCAATCTCTCCTCCGAGCCAATTCAAAATGATCTTGGACAATCAATCTCCGATACCCGATTCCAATGCGCCGAAAAACCGGTTAATTCGCAAATTCTCCTTGATTTTTGAGAACAAAAAGTGTATAATTATACCGAATTTTCGCCTTGGGAGCGCCTTCCAAAAGCGTACCGAAGCCGTTCTTGACGCCGTTTCCCGAATGTTATCATTTTTTCATTCCATCCGCAATGCACAAGAAGAATAGCCTTTCCAAATGCGGTTTTACGTTGATTGAGCTTCTCATCGTTGTCGCGATTATCGCCATTTTGGCGGCCTTCTTGGTCCCCCGCATAACCGATTCCATCGAAAAGGCGCGCGAACAACATTGCCGGAACAATCTGCGTCAGCTCCATGCCGCCGTCCTTTCGTTTTCGCAAGACCATGACGGCGACCTTCCCTTTTCCTCTTCCTACGAGGTCTACAGCCAAACCGAAAACCGCTACTACGAGCGTCGCGGGTGGGTCAGCTGGAACACCTCCTCCTGCACCCTCGCCGATTTGGACCGCCTTTGGAAGGGTAGCAACGGCTCCTCTTCCCAATCCTCCTCCTGCAACGACGACCTCGGTACCGGCAAATTCGCAAAGGCCGCAATCGACAACGGAACGCTCTACGATTATGTCGGCGATTACCGTTTCTTCGTCTGCCCCGTCATGAAACGCTGGGCAACCAAACGCTTCAACAACAACGGCGCTTCCTCGGGGGAATTCGACGACGGTTCGCAATCGAAAACCTACACCGTCTACCGGACGTACGCCATGAACCCCTTCTTCGGTTCGCCGGCCCACCATCGCCGCTGGTACCGGACGAAACTCTCGCAAATCGGCGTTACCGAAGCCTACAACGACGGACTGAAATCCGGCGGCAATATCCCGACCGCCGCACGAATGCTTCTGTTTGCGGAAATCTTCCCCAGCCTCGAAGCCAATCCCAGTATCGCACGCAGCGGCTACTCGGACTCCATGCAATCCGACAAACGGAATGCCGATTGCATTCTCGATCCGGAAACACACACCACATCGAATGACACGATCTGCTACGAAAAGGATTCCGGAACCTACGGAATCCACAAAACCGCCATCAAAAACAAAAATGGGGCCATGGCAGTCTTCCTTGACGGACATATCGATGTCGTTTACCCGCGCGTGGATGGCGAAGAGTCCGGTGCCAATACCGCTTGGTTCCTGAACCGCGGCTTCACCCCGGAAAACGATCCCGGCTACGCAAAATAAACCCATTCCCTCTCCTCCGGATCCTCCTCCCGTTTCGGCCGGATTCCACCTTATCCCCTTTCAAAAGTCACTGCTTTCGGAGTTGGGGTATCCAATGGTCACCCCCTTCTGAAAACGTCCTCCTTCACGCATCGATATGGCTAAAAAAAATACGTCTGCAACTCCTGCGAAAAAAGCCTCCCCGAAAACGGAATCTTCCGCCAAAAGCGAAAAGCCCATTTCCGCCGAAACGGCCGCCCCTAAGAAAAATAACGGAAAAGACGGCGCGCCAACCGAACCCGTAAACGAAGCCGCCCAGGTCCAACCAACGAAAAAGACAGAGAAAAAGACCGCAAAGACAGCGGGAAAAAACGCAAAATCAAACCGGAAAAATCCTGCGGAAAATGCGAAGCCGCCCAAAAAGAAAAGCGTCTCCGTGCCCGATGACGACAACCTGGACGACGAATTCGGCTTCGATACCGACTTTGCAGACTACGACGGAAAGCGCTCGGACAACGAAGATCCCGATGGCGACTCCCATTGGGATTTCCCGGATCATGACGACAGCTCCGTGGAAAGAGGACCGACCGAAGACGATCTCATGTCCGGCGAAAGCAACGACGCGCCGGAAAGCCTTTCTCCCGATGAACTGGAAAAGCTGATCAAAGCCGATTCGGCCCTCTCCGCCTCCGTCAATCCGGACGATCTCGAAGCAACCGGCGGAATCGACGACTCCGAAGAGGAAATAGTCGATCGCCCCGCCTATGGCGCCAACGACTATGTAGACTCCGCCTACATGGGCGACGACAGCTCTTCCGGCGACGACCAATTCGGATTCGACAGCGATTCCCCCGATAACTTCCTCGCCTCCGACCATCGCCGGCATACGGAATTCACCGCCATGCTGCGCGACCTCTTCAAACGTGCGGAAGGCCGCGGTTACTTAACGCACGAAGATATCAATGAGGTCGTTTCCCCCGAAATCACCGAGCCGGAGCTGATCGACAACATCCTTACCAGCATCCAAGCCAGCGGTGTCGAAATCCGCAACGACTCCGATGAAAAGGAGGCCGAAGGCGAAGCCGCCGGCAACGACAAGACGGCACAACTTCAGAAGGGCGAATCCTACGACGACCCCATCCGCATGTACCTGCACCAGATGGGGCAGGTCCCGCTCTTGAACCGCGATCAGGAGATCGATATCTGCATGCGAATCGAAAAATCCGAGGAAAATGTCCGGAAAGGATTCAACCACTTCGCATTCGCACCGAAGCTCTACAGCGAGGTCATTATGCTCATCGAAACACAGGCCGAACGATTCGACCGTATCGTGAGCGATAAGTATATCGATACCCGCGATGACTACATGAAACAGCTTCCGGCCCATAAGGCGCGCCTGGAAAAGGTCTCCGCCGAAATGGCCAAAATCAATCAGCAGTTCATCGACTCGAAACTCTCCGACAAATTGCTGAACCTGATTGTCGCCGCCAACGGCGCCCATACCCGCGAACAGGAGGAAATCTCCAAAAAAATCGCCGTCTACTGCAACAAGTACGAGAAGTTTTCGCGTGAATTCGAAAACATCTGCGTCAATCTGTCCTTTAAACAGAAGGAAATCGAGGCGCTCGCGGCCGTCGCTTCCGATTTTACCAGCAACGATGGCGTTCTGCCCCGTATTCCCGCCGAAGAGCGCGACCAATACTACGCCCAGTGGCGTCACCACCTCGGAAACCGAAAGCGTATCCTCGAAAAGGCAAAAGGCCATAAGATGGCGCAGAAGGAAAAGGAAAAGCTCGAGGCCGAAAATGTCATCATTCAACGGATCTACCACGACTGCTTTATCCCCGGAGATTTCCAGGAAGACCATCTGAACCATCTCCGTGAAGCCTGCCGCCCCGTCAACAACCGAATCGGAACGGCACCGAAGAAGGCTGCGGCAAAGTCGGCGGAACCCGCCTCGGCCGCATCCGCCAATGAGACCGCAAACACCGCCGAAAACCCGGCCCCCATTCCGGAAACGCCTGCGCCCCAAACCGTCGATGAGGCCTACACCTTCCTCCTGCGCGAAAAATTCGGCGCCCTGAAAACCAGCCTCCGGGAGGGCGAACTCGCGCGCTCGAAAATGGTCGAGTCAAACCTCCGTCTCGTTATTTCCATCGTCAAAAAATACATGAATCGCGGTCTCTCTTTCCTCGATCTGATCCAAGAGGGAAATACCGGACTCATGAAGGCTGTGGAAAAATTCGAGTACAAACGAGGATTCAAATTCTCGACGTACGCAACCTGGTGGATTCGACAGGCCGCCACGCGCGCAATCGCCGATCAGGCGCGTACCATCCGTATCCCGGTCCACATGATCGAGACGATCAACCGCCTCCAGCGTATCCAAAAGCAACTCGTCCAAAAACTCGGCCGCGAACCGACGATCGAGGAAACCGCTGAGGAAGCCCAGATGACGTCCGACAAGGTGCGCTCCATCTACAAGATGTCGCAAACCCCTATCTCGCTTCAGGCCCCCGTCGGTGATGGCGATGACGCCCATTACGGCGATTTCCTGCCCGACGAGTCCGCCGAAAATCCTGCCGACAACGCGGAATTTACCATGCTCCGCGAAACCATCGACAAGGTGCTCGAGTCGCTGACGCCTCGCGAACGCGAAGTCATCGAATACCGCTTTGGAATCAAAGATGGTATGCCGCGAACCCTCGAAGAGGTCGGCAAGGAATTCAATGTCACGCGTGAACGGATTCGCCAAATCGAGGCCAAAGGCTTGCGCAAACTTCGCCATCCGACCCGAATCCGTTTCTTCGAGGGCTTCCTCGATTCGAACAAGGACGACCAGCCCACCCAGAGATAATCTTCTTCGCACGATTCTTTTTCCGGTGCGGAAGAGGAGTCGTGCAAAAAACTCTTTTTGGCCCCGTCCGAAAAGATTCTCCGGAATGCGTCGCCATTCCGGTCTTCAAACGGCTCTCCGCCGTTCGTTCTTGCAAAGATGCCTCCACATCGGTATCCTCTTGCATATCTATGTCTCCCCTCCGGGAGGCTTGTTTCCTCTCCTATCCCGCTTCGGATTGTTGATCTTCTTTTTTTAGCACCTTTTCCGAAAAGCCGGTGTTTTCTATTCCTATCTCTAATTCTATTCAAATGAATTCTCTGTTTCTCGCCCGTTATCAGCAGATCGGTATTCTCGTCGTCGCTCTCATTCTTCTGTTCCTCGTCGTTTTTGTCGTTCTCGAGTATACCAGGAAAAACCGCACCTCCCCAAAAGCCAAAGAAAACTTCCGCCAGAGAAATCTCCCGACCCTCGAAAAAGGAAAGGTCGAACTCTATGTCGGGAACCTCGTCTATGAAATGACGGACGAACAGCTGTACGCCGAATTCGCCAAATTCGGTGTCGTGGATTCCGCACATGTCGTTTCCGATCGCCGCTCCGGCCGCTCCAAGGGATATGGCTTCGTGACAATGTCTCACCGCGAAGAAGCCATGATCGCCATCGACAAACTGAACAATTTCGAATACAAGGGCCGCCGGATGCGCGTGAACGAATCGCGCCCCAATACGCGCCGCGAAATCTAATCGTCTCCATCTGCCGCTTCTCCGCGCGGCCCCATGCCAAAGGTTTTCTGTCCGCGGCTCGGGGCTTTCTCCTCGGATACGCGCCGGAATGCATTCCCGCATTGTGGCATGGCTTCCGTTTTCAGCCGCAGATTCGGCGCTTCCGTTCCCATTGCTTTTCTACAATCCGCTTCCGCTTTTCAGTCCGGTAGCTTGGCAGATGTCCTGCCGTTCCTTTTTTCTCTATGAAAATGCCTTCCCCTTTGTTCGCTCCATTTGGAGACGATGACGACAGCAGCGGTTCCTTCGGATTCCGCAAACCATGGGAAAACCATTCCGGAAACAACCGGGACGGCTTCCGCAAACCATGGCAGCAATCCGGCGATGGAGAAGCCTCCGAAGCCGGCCGAAAGCCGTGGAAACGAAACAACAGCCGCTTCGACGGTCGCAAGAACGGCGATTTCCGCCCCTCCTTCCGCAAGTCTTCCCGAAAAGGCTTCGACGATCGCCGCTCCTTCGGCGATTCTTCCCATGCGACATCCTTCCGCAAGCCTTGGGAAAACGCCGGCGACGAATCCGCCGCCTTCCTCGATGCCGGTTCGTTCGACGATCGCTCCGATCGGGAGAACGCCGGTGACCGCTCTTGGGATCGTCCTGCCTTTGACCGCCGCAAGGACGAGCGCGCCACCCGGAAACCTTTCCGCTCTGCCGCCTCCTCCGGATTCCGCGGCTCCTTCCGCCGCGACGACTTCCGGAATCGCCGCGATTTTCAAAAGGACGATGCGGACGAGCGAAAGCCATGGGCGTTGGAACGCAAACCCTGGCGCGAACGCGCTGATCGTCCCGATACGCCCGCACGCCGCTCCAAACGGACGGCTGCCATTCCCGCCGAGGGCGATTTGATCTTCGGACGCCAGCCCGTGCGCGAGGTTCTTCGCGCGGGCAAACGCCCCGTCAACCTGCTGGTTCTCGCCGATGGCGTCAAGGATTCTCCCGAGGTGGCCGATATCCGTGCCCTCTGCGAAGAAAAATCCGTTCGCATCGAATTCTACCGCCGCGAAGATCTCGAGGCGTGGACCAACGGCGCCAACCATCAGGGAATCGTTCTCTTCTGCGCCGACTACCCATACGCCGAACTCGATGAAATCGTCGCGAGTCTCGCCGCTTGCAACGGAAACGGTGTGGTGGTGGCACTCGACCATATCGTCGATCCGCAAAACCTCGGTTCCATTCTCCGGACTTGCGAATGCGCCGGCGTCCTCGGTGTCGTGCTTCCGACCGATCGGGCCGTGGGCGTGACGCCCGCTGTCGTCCGCGCCTCCGCCGGCGCCTCCGAACACGTCAAAATCGCCCGTATCTCCAACCTCGTCGTCGCCTTGGAACGATTCAAGGGTGCCGGTGCTTGGATCGCCGGACTGGAGGCGCGCGAAGATTCTCGCTCCTACACGAAGGTCGATTATACCGGAAAGGTTTGCCTCGTCGTCGGTTCCGAAGGCCATGGCATCTGCTCCCCCGTCCGCAAGGCCTGCGATTTTCTCGTCCGCCTCCCCATGTGCGGAAAAATCAACTCCTTGAATGCAGGCGTTGCCGCGGCCTTGGCCCTCTACGAAATTCTGCGCCAACAGGGCGTGGAAGGAAACGGACTCCCCGCTTGCGAGCCGTTCGTCAACTCGGAGGAGTCAGAAGAAACCGAAAACGCCTCGGACGCCGGTGCCCCCACACCCCAAGACGCCCCGGTCACCGAAGACGACGGCGTTGAAGGCGAAGCCGGTTTCGACGAAACCGCCGGAAACAACGCCGGCGAAACGGAAACGCCGCCCGGCTCCGAGCTCGAATAACCCCGCAATACGCTCCGGTTGCCCTTCCTATGTCCGAAATCTTCTCCATCGCACGCGAACAATCCGTCCTGCCAGGCTTCCATGCCCGGCGGGGCGCCTTGCAGACCGCCCACGGCACGATTCAAACGCCCGTTTTCATGCCCGTCGGAACACAGGGAACCGTCAAAACGCTCGAACCGCGCGATCTGAAGGAGCTGAAGGTTTCTGTCATTCTCGGAAATACCTACCACCTGCTCCTGCGCCCCGGCAACGAGATCATGGAACACTGCGGCGGTTTGCATGCGTTTATGGGATGGGACGGACCTATCTTGACCGATTCCGGCGGCTTTCAGGTCTTCTCTCTCGGAAAACTTCGCAAGATCAAACCGGACGGCGTCGCTTTCCAATCCCATATCGATGGGAAAAAGTTCTTCCTGGGTCCCGCAGAATCGCTCCGGACGCAACGCATCCTCGGCTCGGATATCGTAATGTGCTTCGATGAATGCATTCCCTATCCCGCAACGCACGAGTACGCCTCGAAATCCATCGATAAAACCCTCCGTTGGGCAGAAAGCTGCCGGCAACAGCCCCTCGCCCCCGGTCAGCTGCTTTTCGGTATCGTGCAGGGCGGCGTCTATCCCGATTTGCGCGAACGCTGCGCGAAGGGTCTTGCAAAAATCGGCTTCGACGGCTATGCCATCGGCGGCGTCAGCGTCGGTGAATCGGAAGCCGAAATGATGCGTGGCATCGATTTCTCGATCCCCCATATCCCCGCCGACCGTCCCCGTTACCTGATGGGCGTCGGCGATCGTATTCAAATCGTCGAAGGCGTGGCACGCGGAATCGATATGTTCGACTGCGTCATGCCGACACGCCACGCCCGCAACGGCTCCGCCTTTACCCGCCACGGCTCCATCCCCGTCAAAGCCGGCCGCTACGCCGACGACCTTCGCCCCGTGGAAGAGGGATGCTCCTGCTACTGCTGCCGGCATTTTACCCGGGCCTATGTGAGACACCTCCTCCATGCCGGCGAAATCCTCGGCGTCCGACTCCTCACCATCCATAATATCCATCGCTTCATGCGATTCATGGAAGAAATGCGGACAAGCCTCGAAAACGGCTCCTTCGATGAATTCCGTCGCCAGGCATGGCTCGATTTGCGCGGGCATCTCCCTCCGTCCGATCAGGAAATCTGCGCCGGAACACCTCCGCCGCCGCCCGACAACCGGACGGAATGACGCCGGAATCGAAAACCGTTCCGGAATTCCTCCTTTTTTCTAGAAAAGAATCCTTTTTTCTGCTATCCTTTCCTACAACAAATTTGTCCCTATTCGGCATTTTCACTTGTTTCTCCCGTATTTTTCCCTATGAACAGCCTTCTTGCACAAGCCGCCGCCGGAGCCCCGTCCGCCGGACTTCTAGCCAATCCGATGGTTTTCATGATTCTCCTCTTCGCGATTTTCTACTTTATCGCGATTCGCCCGCAGCAACGCCGCGAAAAGGAGCGCAAAGCCCAGATTGCCGCCCTCCGCGCCGGTCAAGTCATCCTCTTCTGCGGTGGCATGGTTGGTGTCGTTGAAGAAGTTCGCGAAAAAACCTTTGTCGTCCGGACGGCCAATACCACGCTCGTCGAAATCGCACGCGGCGCCGTCGAACGTACCTTGCCCG
>JAEDLN010000278.1 GCA_016295275.1 Kiritimatiellia bacterium | reverse complement strand
TTGCCGGGGGCGTCTCCGTGCGCCCCCTATAGCCGCGCAGGGCGCGGCGTCGGGTTCCCCCCCCCAGCGCCCCGGAAACGGGGCGCACCGCCATGCCGCACGCCAAGCCGCGCACCGCGCCGATGGCGCGACGGCGCAAGCCGGGAGGAGCCCCCACGGGGCGGTGACGGCCGACCCTCGCGCCGCCCGGGTAATGAGCCGTGTCCCGTGTTCGTGTGCGATTGCCACGTGCGATAAGCAGCGTTTTGTCGGCATTACGGAGGGAGTGGACGTTGTGCTCTTGAAGAAAAAGGAAATTTTTGCTACGATTTCCGTTGTTTGCGCAATGATATTTGTTTCGCAAACGCTTTCTGTGGCAAAACACCCTTTGTTTTTGCAAAAAGAAGTGGTGTTTTGGTCTGCTTTCGTTCGTTTTTTTTTCTCTCATTACAACACGGCTGATAAAGCCCCGTTCGCACATGTCTACGCTCTCCAATATTTGGAAGATTAAAGAACTCCGGAATCGGATTCTCTTCACACTTGGTTTGATTTTCTTCTGTCGCCTGATTGCGATTGTTCCCACGCCGGGTGTGAATGCAGCCGTCATGACGGAATATGTCCGGAATTTGCAGGAATCGCAAGGGGCTGGCGGTTTGATGGGAATGGTCGATCTCTTCACGGGTGGTGCATTGGCAAACTGCGCCGTCGGTACGCTTTCGATCTGGCCGTACATCAACGCTTCGATTATCATTCAGTTGATGACGGCGATCATTCCTTCCCTCGAGAAAATGTCTCGCGAAGGCGATGTCGGCCGTCAAAAGCTTACGCAGACAACGCGTTATCTCACGCTCGTTCTTTGCGCCGGCCAGTCTTTCGGCATTGCCAAAATGCTTGAAAATCCTTCGTTTATCGGATTGAACAACGCCAATCTCGTCTACACCCCCGGTTTCGGCTTTGAGCTGTTGACGGTTATTGCCATGACGTCGGCTACGATGCTGGTCATGTGGCTTGCCGAGCAGATTACCGATCGCGGTGTCGGCAATGGCATGTCCATCATCATCATGGTGAACATTTGCGCCCGTCTTCCCCAGGCCATTGTCCAGACGGCCCAGAAGTTCATTCCGCAGGCCGGTCAGCCCGCCGAATTTACGATTTTCACCTTGGCTTTTCTCCTGTTTCTCGCATTTGCGGTTTTTGCCGGCACGATTTTGCTGGTGGATGGCGTTCGCAAGATTCCGATTCATACCGCTCGCGGCGCGGTTGGCGGACGCAATCCCGCCGCCGGCGGACGTGCCACCTACATGCCGCTTCGCGTCAACTATGGCGGTGTCATGCCGATCATCTTTGCCGGACCGATTCTCGGTGTTCTCGGATGGCTTTTCTCCCGTATCAACGAGGAGATTGCTTGGCTCGGTTGGTTGCGTCGGTTTGGACTTGCGCTCAAGGATGGTTATACGGATCCTTCGCTGACCTATATCATCGTTTACGCGCTTCTCATTCTCTTCTTCTCGTTCTTCTGGATTGCAACGCAGTTCAATGCCGTTCGCATTGCCGATGATCTCAAAAGCTCGAATGCGTATATTCCCGGCATTCGTCCCGGCATGCCGACGGCGGAGTTCTTGGATCTTTCCATGACGCGTGTCACCTTCATTGGTGCAATCGGTCTGATCGTTATTGCCATTCTTCCGTCGTTGCTCTCAGCTGAAGGAAAGATTCCGGTCTCCATTTCTTCGTTCTTCGGCGGAACATCGCTGCTGATTATCGTCGGTGTCGCTCTCGATACGATGCGCCAGATCGAATCCTATCTCGTGATGCGCTCCTACGACGGCTTCCTTTCCCACGGGCGTATTCGCGGTCGTAACGGCTAAAGGGCTTTTGCGCAAGTTTGCCGAAAGGCATTGAAACGGATGGATCGAATCGGTCCATCCGTTGTTTTTTCAGTCGGAAGGTCCGACCGCCAGTTGGAAGGTCCAACCGCCGATCATCGCGATTCTCCGCAAAAATCACATGGGATCTGTGTTGCGGTGCGTGTCATTGTGCGTCTCGCTCCATCAATACGGAATCGTCCGTGCTAGCTTTGCACACCCGGCGATTGGACGCGCAAAATGGGAAAGTCTTTCCGGCGGCATTGTTTGCTCCTGCGTGGCGCGGTGTGGTATCATTCCCTTCATGGAAAA
>JAEDLN010000063.1 GCA_016295275.1 Kiritimatiellia bacterium | reverse complement strand
AACCGCCCTTGTCCAGACCGGGCACCTTCTTGATGCGGTCGTTCTGCTCGATGTACGCGATGTTCGTGCCGGTTCCCAAAATGAAGCCGACATAACCGGAGTAGCGGCGCAACATGCCGGCGGACATGCCGGCGAGCAACGTGGCTGTCGTATCATTCAACACACGAATCGCAAGACGACGGCCCGTGCGCTTCTCGAGCGCGGCGGAAATGCCGCTGCCGACAAGGGTGCCGACGACTTCGGGCGCATTAACCTGCTTGGACCAGCGGAGCAGTTTTCCGTCCAGATCCGGAAAGATCTCGGTCGGATAGGAGAAGCAGAACCCGACGGCATCCGCACGATCGCAAACCGGCTCGAGAAAACCGGCAAACGTATCGAAAAACTGCTCTGCCGTGAGGGCTTCGCCCGTCGTGCCCGGCATGGCGTATTTCCGGAAATCCTCAATATGCGGCTTGCCGCACTGGTCAAACCAGACAACCGCCACACGCAGATTCGTTCCGCCGGCATCCAAAACGATAATCCGCTTCTCGGCCGGAACCTTGCGCGATGTATCGATGAAGGCCGGCAGCATCGCGAGCGAACTGGGTGAAGGATTGGCGGATAGCCCCTCATCCATCTGACGATCGAAGGTTTTGAGGAGTTCCTCTACCGGAACGTGGGTGGAGAAATGATACTTGTCAAAGAATTCCTGTGTGGACATGACGAATTGCAAATGTACTGGTTGAGATGAAAACCAAGAGTTGGGTTACGGAAGAAAGAAAACGGAAAATGGGGCCCGCGCACGCCGCTCAATCGTCGCTGTCCTCCGTTACGCGGAGAACCTCCTCGATCGTGGTAAAGCCATCGAAAACACGGCGGAACCCGTCTTCGCGCAAGGTCGACATGCCTTCGGAAATGGCTTTTTCCCGGATTTCAGACGACGGGCGGTGAGCCGTGACAAGCTGACGAATGCTGTCGGTGACATGCAATACTTCGAAAATGCCGCCACGCCCTTTGTAGCCCGTTCCTCCGCATTGCTGGCATCCGCAGGCTCCATGAATGACGCGATCGCGGAAAATGGACGGATCGACATTTTGCGACTGCAACAGCGCTTCGTCCGGTTTGACCTCTTTCTTGCAATGCGGGCAAAGCCGGCGAACCAGACGCTGCGCAAGAACAAGCTCGACAGACGAAGAAATCAAAAACGGCTCGACGCCCATATCGGTGAGTCGCGCAAACGCACCCGCCGCATCGTTCGTGTGAAGCGTGGAAAAGACGAGGTGCCCCGTCAGGGAGGCGTTGATGGCAATTTCCGCCGTCTCGAGATCGCGAATTTCTCCGACCATCATGACGTCCGGATCTTGACGCAGAAACGACCGCAAAATCCGCGCAAAGGTCAGCCCGATATCAGGACGCGCTTGCACCTGGTTCACGCCGGCCATTTCGTATTCGACCGGCTCCTCCGCCGTCAAAATACGCTTGTCGATCGTATTGATCTCGTGCAAAAAGGCATACAGAGAGGTCGATTTGCCGGATCCGGTCGGGCCGGTGACCAGGATAATGCCGTTCGGACGATGGATGGCGCGGCGGATCAACGTGTCGTCCCGCTTTCCAAACCCAAGCTGATCCAGACGGACGACCGAGCCGCCCTTCTGCAGCAAGCGGAGCGAAATGCTCTCGCCGTACGTTACCGGACAGGTGGAAACGCGGATATCGATTTCCTTGCCATTGACGCGGATGCCGATACGGCCGTCCATCGGCATGCGCTTTTCGGCGATATCCAGATTCGCCATGACCTTGATGCGCGAAATGACAGCCGCCTGCAACCGATGCAGCGTCGGCGGAACATCGACCTTGTGGAGAAGCCCGTCAATCCGGTAGCGAATCCGCAATTCCTTCTCCATCGGCTCGAAATGGATATCCGTCGCGGCACGGCGATCGGCTTCCGCAATGATTTGGTTGACGAATTTGACGATGGACGCTTCCTGTCCGTCGCCGGAAAGCTCGAATTTGTTGGCCGAATTTTCCAACTCGGCATCGTAAATGTCCGAATTGTCCATCTTCGCCAACAAATCGGCGCCGACACCATAGCATTTCTGGCTCTGGCGGATGATCTTCTCTTCCGGACAGTAGACCAGCGCAATGTCCAACCCCGTGGCAAGCCGCAACGCATCCTCGAGCCCCTCGCGAAACGGATCGCTCGTGGCAACCGTCAATTGGCCGTTGTCAAACGAAACCGGTACGACTTTGAATTGCGTAACCGTACGCGCCGGCATCTTCTGGATCAGCTCTTCGTCAACCGGCAGCTCGCTGACATCGAGATACTCGTGCCCCAACACAGACGCCACAGCCCGCAAAACGCTCTCTTCGTCCGAAAGCCCCAAGCGGACAATCGTCGGAATGACGCCTTCCGACTCCGGATTGCGAAGGGCGGCGGCAATCTCCTCCAGCTGTTCTGGCGTGAACAAGCCGGTTTCGCCGACAATTGCATTGAGCATCTGTTCGTTCATGGCAAAAACTGGAATGCGGCGGACGAATCTATGGCGCGGCAGGCAGGACGATGGAAGAACGCCCTACGTCAAACGCCTTGACATTGACGTCAAGAAGCTTTTCGGGCAACCGGAGACGCAACGCTTCGTGCCACG
Source organism: Kiritimatiellia bacterium (assembly GCA_016295275.1). GTDB lineage: Bacteria > Verrucomicrobiota > Kiritimatiellia > RFP12 > UBA3636 > JAEDLN01. Next base: position 7,926 of record JAEDLN010000063.1, on the reverse strand, counting down.
TCTCGACAGGCCACGGAAACAAGCGCGAAAGCGCTCCGGCAATGGCCATATTGGCCGTGCGCGCATTCCCGACTTCAAGCGCAATCGCATGGGAATCGAACCGAATCAACCGCCCGGCATACAGCTTCTCCACGGTCTGCTCCGGATCGGCCGGCGCCGGTTGAAGCCCCGACGAAACCGTTACCGGCTCCAAATAGCAGGCATCGACCAACGCATACCCGCCCGGACGCACCGAGGAAAAGGCGCGAACCGCTTCCAGCCGATCGAACGAAACAAGCAAATCCGTTTCTCCGTCCGGAACAATCGGACTGTACACGCAACGCCCGATGCGAACCTGACTCGAGACCGAACCGCCACGCTGGCTCATTCCATGGATTTCGGATTTCTTGACGGCCAACCCGGCAAGCGCCGCCGTGCGGGCCAAAACATCGGCCGTGAGAAGAATGCCTTGCCCGCCGACGCCGACAAGCGTGATGTTGGTTACGGAATCGATTGCGAAAAGTGGTTTGTTCATGGCTACTCCATTTCGATTGCGGGATGCTATGCCTTCGGTACGCCGGTCGACGCAATGGCGCCGAATTTGCAGACTTGCGAACAGAGCCCGCACCCGATGCACGCCGCCGGCGCGATGCGACTCGCATAGCGCCCGTTCGCAAGCCGTTCGCCGCGTACGATCGAGGGACAACCTAACCGGAAACACGCTCCGCATGTCTTGCATTTCGAAGGATCGACCGCGTGCGGAATGGCGCCCGCCAACTTCTTTGCGGCAATGACACAGGGCCCGTATGCGACAACGACGGACGGCTCGTTGCAATCCAATTCCTCCGATAGCACACGCTCGAGCTCGACCAAGTCGTAGGCATTGACCGTATGGACGCGCTTGACGCCAAGGCCGCGCGCAACTTCGGCAATATCCGTCTGCACGGTTTCCTCGCCCAAAAGCGTCTTGCCGGAACCGGGATTCTGCTGGTGCCCCGTCATGCCCGTAATCCGGTTGTCCAGAACGACAACCGTTACCGCGCCTTTGTTGTAGACGACATCCAACAGCCCGGTCATCCCGGAATGGAAAAAGGTCGAATCGCCGATTACCGCGGCAAGACGTCCCTTGAAACCGGCTTTTCGCATGCCAAAGGCATTGCCGATGGAAGCTCCCATGCAAATGGTCGTATCCATCGAGGAGAGCGGCGGAACGACACCGAGCGTATAGCAGCCGATATCGCCGCAAACCGTCGTCTTGAGCTTGGAAAGCGTGTAGAAAACGCCACGATGGGAACAGCCCGCGCAAAGTGTCGGGGGACGCGACGGCAACGATTGCGCTTCGACAGGCTGCACGGGCGCGGCAGGCAATGCCTCGCCAAGCAACTCCGCACGCAACGCCCGAATACGCGATACGTTCAACTCCATCATGCGAAGCTCCGTCTTGTACGGCGTTACGTCAACCCCCGCCAGCCGGACCGCATTGCAGAGTACCGGATCGAGCTCCTCCACCACGACAACCCGCTTGACCGATGCGGCAAATTCGCGCACCAGCCGGACCGGCAGCGGATTCGTAAACCCGAGCTTCAAAATCCGATACTCGGGGAAAACCTCCTTGACATACTCGTACGCAACCGCCGATGTGATAATGCCCAACTCGCTCCGGCCGTCCTCAATCCGGTTGAAGGGACTCTTTTCCGATTCTTCCAGCAACCGCCGATTGCGGTCCTCAAGCGCAAATCGCATCTCGCGGGCATTCGCAGGTACGGCTACCGTGCGACGCGGATTTTTGACATAGGGCTTGACCTCGACCGCACCGCGCTTCAAACCATCCTCGCCGAGATCGACAAGCGATGCGGAATGCGAGGTGCGCGTCGTCATGCGCACCATCACGATGGCACCCGTGCGCTCGGAAAGCTCCCAGGCGCCGCGAACCATGTCATACGCCTCTTGCGAATCCGATGGCTCGAGTTCAATGCAATGCGCAAACTTTCCAAGCGTGCGATTGTCCTGCTCGTTCTGGGAAGAATGCATGCCCGGATCGTCCGCCGATACAATGACCAAACCGCCGGAGGTTCCGACAAAGGTATAGGTCATCAGCGGATCCATGGCGACATTGAGCCCGACGTGCTTCATGCAAACCAATGCACGCGCACCCGCAATCGAGGCGCCAATGCCAATCTCCATGGCCACCTTCTCGTTAACCGACCACTCGCAATCAATTTCTCCTTTGAATTTGGCAATATTTTCCAGAATTTCCGTACTGGGCGTGCCGGGATACGCCGATGCGACGGAACAGCCTGCTGCATACGCCGCACGGGCAATCGCCTCGTTTCCAGATAAAAAGACTTTGTTCGACATCGTAGATGATAGGACGTTAAGTTGATGAGACAAAAGAAAAAGCGATGCGGAAAGAACTAGTTCGATCCGTAATGAAGCGTAATCACACAGTCCGCAGAACGGATTTCGCCCGTCGGAAGCGTCTCCGTGCAACGGACCGTCTGCTGGAAGCCATTGTAGCTCGTACTGGTCGGCGCCGTGTAAACCGTGCTGGTTCCGGATGTGGCGGTAAGCGTTCCGACGCCAGATTGCATCAACGTCCATTCGTAACGAGAGGACGAAGACGGATTTTCAACCGAAACCCGCTGCGTGGCAATCGATACCGAAACGTCGGTCGTCTGGATGTCAAGCGTAACGGACGTGGGCGATAACCGCAACGACGATGTCGCGCTTCCTGAACCGCCGCCGCTGCCGCCGCCACCGCTGATGACAGGCGCTTCCGTATTCCCCGTTCCGTCCGTATACCCCTCGGCCGATTCGCATCCCGAAAAGAGCACAGACAGAAAAGCGCCGCCTGCAATGCACAACGCAAGGCAAACCCGACGCCCGTACGGATGACGATGATGAAAAGAAAAGGCGGACATGAGAAATCAAAAACGGAAAAAGGAACCGGCTACTGCGTTATGCTGACTTTGGCGGAATAGCCGCTATCCGTGGAAGCGCTCGAGGTCGAATTGGTGGAACTGCCGCTTTCAATCGCCGTTCCAATGGCACGGACGAGAATCGTTTGCGTAACGGCAGACGATTCGGTGCCGAACTGCGTGGCCGTATACACAACCGTCTGGCCATTGTGGGACGAAAGCCGCCCGACGGTCGTATCCGATAGCGTCCACGAAAAATCCTGCCACCCGGATGCCGTCAGTTGCACCGACGGCGATTGCTCGTTCAAGGAAGCGGTAGACGGAGATACTTCAATGGAATAGCCGTCCGCCGACTCGCACCCCGCAAAGAAAACCGCCGCCAGACAAGCCGCAGCGATAAAAGCAAGAAAGAAATGAGTTGTTCGCATAATGATTGAAAACCGGGATAGCATGAACGGAAAATACTGTATAAGCATAGCAAAATGACGCGCATTGGGCAAACCCTCCATTCGCCCGGGTTTATCCCTCATTTTTGTACGCCCCCGTCCCCGCGCCCCCATGCCCCCGCGCCCCCATCGTGCCGCCCTCCCACCATACGATCCCATTGCGCTAGGGCGCGATGCTCGCCCGTGGGGGCTCCCCACTTAGCCGCTGGGCCTCCCGGCTCGCGCCGCCGTGCCCCGTGACCATGCGCACCGCCCGTGCCCCGTTGCGCGGTCCCGTTGCCAGGTCCCGTGGTCCGGTCCCGTTGCGGTAGGGCGTGATGTCCCCATCGCGCCGCCGCCATACGCCCCCATCGCGCCGCCCATCCGCCATACGGTCCCGTTGCGGTAGGGCGCGATGTCCTCATCGCGCCGCCGCACGTGGCGGCTCGCCACCGCGGTGCGCGGCCCGCGAAAGCAGCGCGATACCTCTATCGCGCCGCCATTACCCACGCGCATTACTCAAGCGGCGCGATGGGGACATCGCGCCCTACCGCCATTACGCACGCGAAGTGCGCACTGCCATTACACCCGCAAAACACGCACCACCCCTCTTGCGCCCTCACACTCGCCACATGCGAAAAAGGGCGGACATCCACTCGGATGCCCGCCCTGGTCGTTAATCGGAAACCATGCCCGCTCGATTACGAACGGAGAATGCCGGCTTCTTTGCACAATGCCGCACGATACGCCTCGACGTCCGCAAGCGGTGTGCGCGCAACACCATCCTTCATCGCCGCAAGCGCCACAGCCGTGGCAACCGTCGGCAGAAGCATGTCGTCAAAGGGCTTTGGAATGATGTAATCACGCCCGAATTCGAGCGTTTCCCCGGCATACAGCGAACGCGTATGAGCGGAGGCGGGAGCGCGGACCGCCGCCGCAAGCGCATCCGCCGCCGCAAGCTTCATGGCAGGCGTAATCTTGCGTGCGCAAACATCCAGGGCACCGCGGAAAAGGAAGGGGAAACAAAGTACGTTGTTGATCTGGTTCGGATAGTCCGATCGCCCCGTGGCCATCACGTACGAACGGTCGCCCATCACCTCGCGCACCTGCTCGGGACGAATCTCCGGATTCGGATTGGCCAATGCGAAAACAGCCGGATTCTTCGCCATCGTGAGCAACCATTCGGGCTTGACGCAATCGGCAATCGAAACGCCGACAAAAACGTCTGCTCCCTTCAGCGCATCTTCAAGCGTACGGGCACTCGTCTCTTCGGCAATGCGCTCGTGACGCAGCTGGTTGCCGGGACGCCCCTTGTAGACGACTCCCTTGGAATCGCAGGAAATGACCTGCGCAACGCCTCCCTGAAGAAGCATCTGCCGAATCCGCGTGCCCGCCGCACCGGCACCGTTGACAACGACACGCAACCCCTCAAAGGGCTTGTCGGCATAAATCGCATAGTTGCGAACCGCCGCCAATACGATCACCGCCGTTCCCCACTGGTCGTCGTGAAAGACCGGAATATCAAGCTCTTCCGCAAGCTTGTCCTCGATCTCAAAACAGGCAGGTCCCGCAATATCCTCCAAATTGATGCCGCCGTACATCGGCGCAATGGCGCGTACCGCGTCCATCACCCGTTCGGGATCCGTCTTGCCCGTGCTGGCACCGCCAACGCGGCAATGATCCAAAACGACCGGCCACGCATCGACGCCGGCAAAACTCTTGAACAGAACACACTTGCCTTCCATGACCGGAATCGCCGCCGTCGGACCACGATCGCCTAAGCCTAAAATGGCGGTCCCGTCGCTTACAACGGCAACCGTCTTTCCTTTTGCCGTATACCGAAACGCTTCCTCCGGATGATCGGCCAAACGGAGAACCGCTTTTCCGACTCCCGGGGTGTAGGCCAGACAGAGATCCTCAACCGTCTTGACGGCATGGGGCATGCGAAGCGCGACTTTTCCGCCTTCGTGGAACTTTAATACAGAAGCCTCGTCGATATTCATAAACTCTTGATCCTGAAAACATCCCCCGCAAAAGGGGGGCGATGAACGCGCTTAATACTCCCTTATTGAACGCGTTCCGTCAACTCCATTTCGCGGGATTCCCGTTTCGACCGCGGAAAACAGCGTCCTGTCGCCCGCATTCCGCCACGGGGAACCCGGCATGCGTTATCGTCTTGCGTTGCGGACACGCAGACGCCCGATGAACAGAAACAGCGCAGACGCGGCGATCGTCATCAAAAAGGCCGGTACCGGCGAATCGAATGCCTCCCGCGAATAAGCGCCAATCCAAGCGTAGAATCCGGAAATCAACCCGTTTCCAACCGCAACCTGTGCAATCGTCTTTCGGAGCGGATAACGCCCCAATCCCGCAAAAACCAGCGAGACTTCCGCCAAAATCGGGACGCCGCGAAGCCCCAACAAGACAAACGCCCCGCCTTTGGCCTGGATCGCCTGCAAGGCTTGCATGTCCCCTTCTCCAATGAGCTTCCTCGCCCAATCGGAGGCGTATAACCCAATCAAATAGCCAACCGCGGCACTGACGGACATCGCCGCAAAGGATACGAACGTTCCGGCGCCAAACCCCAAATACAGCCCGCACATCATGCTGACCAGACAGGATGGTATCGGTAGAAATATGTCCGAGGAAAGAACGGCAAACAACAGAAACGCAACCATCCGCTTGTTCGCGGCGGTCCGCCCGATCGTCTCCTTGATCCATTCGTCGATCGGCTCCGCCCAAAGCAGGAAGCTGACGAGGACCAACAGACATACAATGGTAAAGAGGACTGCCGTCCGAATAGGAAATGGATGTTTCATGCCCCTCTAAACGCCTTCTCTTCCGGTTCGGTTCGCTTTTCGTTTCCATAAACCGGTCAGGACCGGCTTTCCTCGATCAGGGCGCACCCGTCCGTTTCAGCCTTCGCCGCATGTTTCAGAAACGCCAGCTCTTTCAAGACGGGCGGAATCGTCGCAAGATTCGCCACCAAATCCGAAATCGGCATGGAAAGCCACACCATCTGCAAGGCATGCTGCGGAAAGAGCTTCGGCAAAATCCAAATGCACGGCAACAGACAGATGACTTGACGCAGCAACGACAGCAAAATCGCAATCCGGGGCCTGCCGATCGCTTGGAAATACCCGTTGGCGGTCACGTTGATGCCAATGCACCAAACCATGCAGTTGCCAACGTAAATCGCAATCGTGCAAACGTCTTTCATCTCCGGAATCGTCGTGAAGCAGCTGGTCAACTCGCGCGCAAAGACAATCGGAATGACGCAGGCGAAAAAGCAACACGTCGAAATCAATGCCAGCCCGATCAGAAAGGTCTGCCGGACGCGCCCGTAGTTCCTGGCGCCCCAGTTGAATCCCAAAATCGGCGTCAATCCTTGCGAAATTCCCATCATCGGCATGAAGCAAACCATCAGAATCGTCTGCAAAATTCCATAGGCGCCAATCTGGATGGTCGCCATCTCCGGCCCCGTCGAATAGGCGGAAAGGGCATTGTTGAACGAAAACACGATTGCGGAAGCGGCCAACTGCATCAAAAACGGCGATAGACCAATCGACAGAGCGCGTCCCGCCAAATCTTTGTAAAACCGGATCGTCCGGAAACGGAGATGCAAAATCGACCGCCCGGAAAGGTAGTGCCAAAGCGAAAACAGACACGACAAGGTCATCGCCAGATTCGTCGCCCATGCCGCACCGGCAATGCCCCAATCGAAAACGTAAATGAAGATGGGATCCAATATCAGATTGAGACCGAATCCGACGAACATGCAATACATCGACTGCTTCGGTGCGCCTTCCGCTCGCATGCAGTTGGAAAGCCCGAACGCCAAATGGGAAAACAGCGTGAAGGGAACGACGATCAACAAATACTGTTTGCCCGCCGCAAGCGTCTCCGGGCCGATTCCTTCCTCGCCGCCGACCATCATCTGCAACAGCGGATCCAACAGGAAAAAGTACATCAGGGCTGGCATCACAATGCCAAACGCGATCTTCATCGCAACACACTGCCCCAACGCCCGCTCGGCATCCTGCTTGCGATCCTCCCCCAATAAAATCGAAATCACGGCTCCGGATCCGGCCCCGATCAGAACGCCGACAGCACCAATCACAGACATGATCGGAAAGGTAAGCGCCAACCCCGCAATCGCATCGGCGCCGCATACCCGGCCGACAAAAACGCGATCGACGACATTGTACAGGAGATGCAAGGTTGTCGTAATGAGAGCCGGCCAGGCAAAATGGAACAAAAGCGGCAAAATCCGGCCCGTGGCCAACTGACTCAAAATCTCCTTTTCCGCCGTTTTTTCTGTTTTTGTGCAATCCATGGTTTTTCGTATCGTGAACACCTTGAACATAATCGATTGCCGGATTTTCCGCAACCCGTGTCGCCGCGTAATGGCCGCTCCCCTCGCCTCCGCCCACCGCCGCCGCGCCCCTCCCCGTGCGCTCTACGCTCGCGCCCCCTCGCCCGTGCCCCGTCGCGGTAGGGCGCGATGCTTGCCGGCTCGCGCCGCCGCGCCCCTTGCTCGTGCCCCGTCGCGGTAGGGCGCGATGTCCCCATCGCGCCGCCGCGCCATCGGCGCGGTGCGTGGC
>JAEDLN010000062.1 GCA_016295275.1 Kiritimatiellia bacterium | reverse complement strand
CCCGCGCATTACCCGGGCGGCGCGATGGGGACATCGCGCCCTACCGCCATTACGCTCCCTCACGTGCGCAACCCTCGCGTGCGCACCCCTCGTGCGCACCTCGCCGCGCTCACCCCCCGTGCGCCGCCACTCTATGGCAAGTAGCACACGCTGAGAGTTTTGCAGGGGGCGTCTCCGTGCGCCCCCTACCGCCTGCCGGGGCTCCCGGCCCGCGCAGGGCGCGGCGTCTGTTTCCACCTACCACCTTATTCCCTCGCCCCGCTTCCCCCGTGCGCCCTACCGCCATTACGCTCCCTCGCGCACCCCTCGCCCACGCCCCCGTGCGCACCTCGTCGCGCACCCCGCCGCGCTCCCCTCGTGCGGCTTGGCGGCAGGGCGCGATGCTTGGCCGCTACCGCCCATGGTGGCTCTCCACCCACCCTCCCGGCTCGCGCCGCCGCGCCCCCCTCGCGCGCCACCGCCGCGCTTCGATTGTGGGGCGCCATCGATGACGCCCTTCCCCTCGCCACCCGCGGCCCCCGTGCTCCCCCCCCTTCCCCGCGCCGCCCCGCCCCCCGCGCACACGCCAACGGGAAACGAAAACGATGAAAATGCAGTCCAGAAGCAAAAAGAAGATTGTATTTGACACAATCGTTTCAATTATGATACACAACAATAGATGTGTGGTATAAATATATTATGGATTTATCCCATAATGTATCGTTTCATCCCGCTTTCATCTCACCGCAGCCCGTTCCATTCTTTCAACGACACCCACTTCCCCCGTTAACAACAACTCCAGACAACAGGGGTTTCTCATGAACGTTCGACATCTCGGCAGACTCGTATCTGCCTTCGCATTCCTGGTCTCTATCGGCACTCTACTCCCCTTCGTGTCTTTCGCAGACACCGCCACCCTCCCCAATGGTGGCCCTTGGTACGTCAGTCCAACCGGAAACGATACCAACAACGACGGTCTTTCCCAAGAAACTCCCTTTGCAACGCTTGATAAAGCCATCCAAGCCGCAGATGAAAACGGGAGCGGGACCATCTATCTCGCACCGGGAACCTACATCCCGTCCGGATACGCCACATTCGCGGATACCACGGGCACAAACGAAAAAAACGGATACGTTCTGACCAACGCCATTGCAATTGTCGGACAAGGCTCTTCCCCGAATGAAACCATCATCACCACCAACAGCGCAAGCAAGGTCCGTCCGTTCTATCTGGACCATGCCGATGCCAGAATCGAAAATCTGACCGTCACCGGTGGTGTCGCGTCGGCTTCCATCGGCGGAAACGTCTTCATCGGGACCGCCGGCGGAACCGTCTCGAACTGCCGCATCCTGAATGGCAATTCTTCCGCCTGGAATGCTGGCGGAGGCAATATCGCCATGTACGGCGGACGCGTCACCCGCTCCATCGTGAGCGGCGGCACATGCGCCCCCGACACCCTTGCTGCAGGCCGCCGCGGCGGTTCCGCAATCTGGATGAAAGACGCTCAAATCGACAACTCCCTGATTACCGCCAATAAAAACGGATACGCACCCGTTATCTGCAACGGCACATCCGTTATCGGAAACTGCACTATCGCCGGCAATACCGGAACCGCTTGCGCCGGCATCTACATCGCCTCCTCGACCGCCTCCATCGTCAATACCATCATCTACGGCAATTCCGTCTCCTCCGATGCCACCGGACACGGTCACATCTATATCGCCTCCAAAAATGCCTACGTCTCCGCATTCTCCGGCTGCTTGAGCGAAATCGCCATCAACGAAAACTGCTTCGAAACAAAGTCCATCGGCTTTGCCGATGCCGCTGCCGGCGATTACACCCTGACGGTCGCTTCCCCGGCTCGCGACGCGGGTCAGACTTTCGACGCCGGAACGCTCGATCTCGCCGGAAATCCGCGCATCTCCAACGGCACTGTCGATATCGGCTGCTACGAATTCGATGTGTCCCAAAAAACCCTCGACTTCACCGCCGACCGTTCGCAAGGCCATATTCCCGTAACCGTCGGATTCCATGCGTCCGCCACCGGCGATGATATCGCCAACATCAAATTCGAATGGGATATGAACGGCGACGGAAACGTAGATGTGGTCAAAACCGGCGATCCAACCGCCGAATGGACCTATACCGAGGCCGCCGTCTATACCGTCACGCTGTGGGCGACTATCGCCGGCGAAACGCTTGAACGGACGCAGGCGAACTGCCTCAAAACCGCCTCCCCCGTGCTCTACGTCGATGCCGCCGCCAGCAATCCCCAAGCGCCTTACAATACGCCCGAAACCGCTCTCGACACAATTCCGGAAGCGCTCGATTACGCCATCGACGGATGCGAAATCCGGGTCCTCCCCGGCATCTACACGCAAACAAGCCCCATCGAAGTCACGAAAGCCATCCGTCTCGAAGGGCAAAGCGCAAATCCCGAACATGTCGTCCTGACCAATACCGTGACCGCCAGCTGGACCTACCCCGACCGGAAAAACCTGATCGTCGCCAACAAAAACGCCGTCGTCTGCAATCTGCTGCTGGTCAATGGCCAGACCAATCAAAACGGCTCCAATGCCGCCGGACTTCTCATCAACAACTCGGGCGGAACCGTCTCCAACTGCGTCATCCGCGGCGCAAAAGCCGCAGGGCTGATGAATGCCTATGCCGGCGGCGCAAACATCCAAAACGGACTGCTGACCCACTCCGTTGTCGAACAATGCACAATCGACCCGACCGGAAACCCCGGATCCGGACGCCGTGCACAGGCGATTGCCGTCACCGGAAGCGGTGCCGTGGAAAACTGCCTGGTGCGCGATTGCATCAACAGCTTCGGCAGCGTCGTATTGGCGCAAGGAAATGCCCGTGTGCGCAATACGACAATCGTCGACTGCCAGGTCGCCTACGATCTCCGGAATACCGGTTCGGGAACCCAAACCAACACCTGCTGGGGTATCTCGTGCGAAGATAGCGCAACGGCCGAAAACTGCGCCATCTTCGCTGTCGATACCATCGCCTACAACGATGTGGCGGAAGGCCCCGCTCCATGGGGCGGAACCGGAGCCTTCGTCAACTGCGCGGCCGACGCCGCACCGCCTTCCAACGCAACCGACTGCCAAGTCGGAACGGCACTGGCCGCTTTCACCGACTATGCGGCGGGAAATCTCACGCCGCGCATAAATGGAATTCTCTGGAACAAAGGTCTGTCCGCAGAAGCCGATGCCAATGCGCTCGATCTGGCCGGAAAGCCCCGCTTGACCGGAAAGACGATCGATATCGGTTGCTACGAACGCTCCTTCTCCGCCCTTTTCATTCTCCTCAAGTAAATAAGGTACCTCCAATGTCGCCACTTATCCTTGCCGCCGCCCTCCTCCTGAACTGGAACGGAGGACAGAACCCTACAGACGATTGTTTTGAAATCACATCCGACGGTCGCAACGCTCTCGTTTCCGCACAGGCTTCGCTCGATCTTTCCCCTTATGCGGGAAAGGTCGTCGAGCTCTCCATCGAGGCCGAAGGCGAAAAAATCTCACGGCCGCCAAAACCATGGCTGGGCCTGAAATTCATGTGCGTCTTTACCGACCCGAAAAGCGGCAAGACGCATTACCCGGCCGCCAACGGCCTGACGGGAGACTTTTCACGCCGCCCGCTGACATTCAATATCAATCTGCAAGGAATCGAACCGGGAACGAAACTCGATTCAACGCTCTTCGCAGGTCTGCAAGGCTCCTCCGGAACCGTTCGCTTCTATCCCAAAACACTGAAACTGTCGGCAAAGGAAAGCGAATTCCCGCTTTGGAACAAAAACGGCGTCGCTCGCTACTCGAGCCTCTCCAACCGACGGATGCGCGGCGTCATGCTGCCGGCCGGCGACTGCAAGGAGGATGACTTCCGAACCCTCAAGGATTGGGGCGCCAACTTGGCACGATTCCAAATCGTCCGCGGTTGGACAAAAACAAACGACAATCAAGACCTGCCGGAGTTCGATCGCTGGCTCGACAGCCGTTTGGATCATCTCGAACAGGTCTTGAAATGGGCCGAACAATACGGCATTTCCATCGTGGTCGATTTGCATGTGCCGCCGGGAGGAAAAGCCGCCTCGAAACAGTTCAATATGTTCACCGATAAGCGCTATGCGGACCATTTCGTGCAGACATGGCGTCGAATCGCAACGCGCCTGCACGGGAAAAAGGGTATTTTCGCGTTCGACCTGATCAACGAACCGATCCAAAACGATCCTTCGGCGCCGTTCGACTACTGGACGCTCCAGCTCAAAGCGGCAAAGGCCATCCGCGAAATCGACCCCGATGTGCCAATCGTCGTGGCTTCGAACGGCGGCGATACGCCTTCGACATTCCGCTATCTGACCCCCTTCCCGCTGGAGAATATCATCTATCAGGTTCACGTCTACGACCCCATCGAATACACCCATCAGGGTGTCTTGTCGCCACGCAAAAAGTACGGCGAATACGATGCCTATCCGTCGCTGCAATGGAACCGGGATTTTCTGCGTAGAGTGCTCAAGCCGGTCCGCGATTTTCAACTGAAATACAACGCGCGAATCTATGCCGGCGAATTTTCGGCCATTGCCTGGGCCCCGGGTCGGGAAAAATACCTGCAGGACTGCATCCGGCTCTTCGAAGAATACGGCTGGGATTGGAGCTATCACGCCTTCCGCGAATGGGACGGCTGGAGCGTCGAACACGAATTCACCCCGGACGGAAAACTGGTCAAGGCGGATACCTTGGCAAAGGCCGTCTTGACCGATGGTTTTCAGGGAAAATGCGACCGCCCGCTGGAGGTGGAGAACGAGTCGGAAAATCTGCAGATGCCCTCCCCCGCCGAACGGAATCCGCTGAAGATTCCTTCCGTCAGCCAGTCGCTTACCGCGACCTTCGCCACCGAATGGGAAGCAAAGGAGGCCGCACTGAAGGTGCTGCCGCTTCCCAACGGCAAAAAAGTCGCCTTTACGACTCGTTGGGACGATTCCGCTCCGGGACACCTCGCCCGCGCGGAAATGTTCGCACGCCTCGGTCTCCGACCGACCTTCTTCCTCAACGGAAACAAAGAATTCATGCAGAAGGACATGCGGAAAATCCAGAAGTTGGGCGGCCGCTTCGGAAACCATACGACGTCTCACCCGTTCCTGATGGAATCGTCGGAATCCATCCAATTCTCCGAGGTGATGGAAAACCGGATCTTCGTCGAATGCCAAACGGATGAACCGGTCAATTCCTTCGTGATTCCATACAACTGGAATAGCCCGCTCGATCCCAAGAGAGCGGCTTCTCTAGGTCGCATTCTCCTCAATACCGGCCATTACGTCTCCTCGGATTGGCCCAAGAAGGAGGTCGATCAACCTCCATTCTGCTGGATGCCGGGACATACCTTCGGCGCCAACGATACCAATCCCGATGCGGAACTGTTCGCCAAAAACCTGGGAACCGCGCTCAAAGACGCGTCCAACAACCCGGACTGGCCGAAGGTGACGTTCGGCATCCACTCCTGGTGCAAGCCGGACGGTCTGCTCCGACAGGAAAAATGCCTCAAGAACGTAAGCGGAAACCCGGAATGGTGGTACACGGACGATCGCTCGTATGGAGCCTATCGCTACGAATACTACCACTCGACCGTTCGCGCAACGGTCAAAGGAAAGGATGTCGTCTTTTCCGTCGAACGCTTCGATCCCGCGCTGCTCGGAGAAACGCCGGAACTTTCGATCCGCTTCTCTTCCCGACCGGTCCGGGTCGTTCTCGACGCCTCTTCGAAAGAACTCCGGCCGGACGACTCCGGTTGCTACACGCTGCCGTCGCCCTATGTCGAAAAACTGCCGAAGTCGATTGCCCTGTGCGGCGAAGACGCAGAGAAGGAACAACCCGGCGTTCTCCTCTCGCTGATTCCCGACGAGGCCAATCGCTCTCTCTCGGTCAAACTCTCCAACCAAACCGGAAAGCCGCTCGAAAAGGCCGTTCTGGTGGTCAATCCCGCACCATTCTGGAGCAATGGCCGAATCGTTGAAAAGGCTGCAGGCCCGATCGAAGGAGATCGGAACTGGACCCTTTCGCTCGGTCAACTGCGCGGCAAGACCTTGCCCGCCGGAGAGGATCGTCTCTATTGCGCCGCAATCGACTACTCCCTCAACGGCGAACGCTTCCGCCTCTACGCCAAAACGACCCTTAAGGGCAACCGCCTCCAAAAGTCCCCTTGTCCGCGCGATACGCTCCTCGTGATGGGACCCTTCGACAAGGATGCGTTCGACGAAAAACAATGGATCGAACTCTCCGGCAACAATGCCCCGCTGCCGAATATCGGTTCCGAAATATCCGAATATTGGCGCTCCATGGCCGATCCGAATCGTGCCGAATTCTCCGCCGCCGCCTACATCCCTTGGTCGCCGCAAGAAACGCAGGAATTCAAAAACCGCGTCGGAAAACTCTGCGGCGAAGGTCGCGACGTCTTTCTCGCCGCCGTCGATTTCTTCTGCGATGAGGATGGCACCAAAACGCTCGTGACCAACCGCGACAAGTGGCAGGAAACCCTCTTTTACCTCAACGGCGAACGAATTACCGGAAAGGGCGGTCGCTTCGATATCAAGGTCAAAAAGGGACGTAACCGGCTTATCTTCCGTTGGTTCTGGTTCCAGCACTGGATCCCGCAATCCCTCTTGCTCACCGTCTGCGAAAACGGCGACGTCGATCAGGCGGTCTCTTTCGCCAAAACCGCCGTGCAGCCTCGCGATGGCGTCTACGAGTCCAATGAAATCTCGTGCGAATTCAATAAGCACGGCGTTCCGGCAAAAATCCTCTTCCAGGGAGATCCCATCGCAGAAGCCGTCGTCTTGACCATGGGCGAATGCCTCGCCAAAAACGCCGATCCGGATTCCTCTTCCTATACGCGCGAGGGCGAAACTCTTGTCTGCGAATTCAATTGGTCGAATGAGAAGAATAACGGAAAATTCGCCGCAAAGACAATCTGGCGCATCAGCCCCAAAAGCGTCGAATGCCAAGCCGAAATCATCCCCGCGGCCGGCGTGCAATGGAAGGGAACCCTCGCCACCGCACAGCTCTTCTTCCCGTCCGCTCTCTTGGCAGGAAAACCCATCCGAATCTTCCGTCAGGGAAAACAGCCGGAAACACGGACCATGGCCAAGGAATACGAGAACGCCAACAATATCGCAAACTTCTCCGGTCTCGAACTCGAAAACGGATGGAGACTGACACTCGAAAACGCCGATATCCAACAAATGTTCGATCGCCGCCAATGGCGTCAGCAGACATTCAATGTTAAGATTGTCCCACGCGGCGGAGTCAGCTGGAACGGAACGACCTCCAAAGGCGAGCCGATCCGCTGGAAAATGCTGTTCGAAAAAAACCGTTCCCTAAAACCATGATGCCACTTTCCTCATCCTCCTTTCCAACCGGCCTGTCCGGTCTCGCCGCTCTGCCGAATGCGAAAATTCACGGACTCGTCGGCGAATGCCTGACGCGTTGCTACCGGAATCATATCGCCGGCAGCGACCCGCTTGTCCTCTCCGGCTACTTCCATAACCGCCAACAGTCATGGACCTGGCAAAGCGAATTTTGGGGAAAGTGGATGCATTCCGCCGTCCCGCTTGCACGGTATTTCGGCGACGAATGTTTCAAACAACGGATCGCAGATTCCGTTCGGGATCTGCTTTCGACCCAAGACGCCGACGGTTATATCGGCAACTGCAAGCCCGAACTGCGCTACGCCAAAGGAACCTGGGACGTCTGGGGTACCAAATACACCCTCCTCGGGCTTCTGCATTGGTTCGATGCGACGCACGATGAAAATGCCCTGACCGCCGCTCAACGGCTCGCAGATGGACTGATTCGACATTTCCAAGATCGCGATATCGCGCAAAGCGGTTGGTATCTCGGACTGCCCAGCTGCTCCGTCCTCGAACCCATCGTGCTGCTCTGCAAAATCAAAAAGGAGCCTCGCTATCTGGCGTTTGCGGACCAAATCCGAAACGCCGTCGATGCCGATACTTCGGCACGGCTGGTGCGCGATGCCGACGTGCCGGTTTTCCTGAGAAAGACGAAGGGTGGTCTCGATAGCTCGCTCAAGGCCTATGAAATGATGAGCTGCTATCAGGGGTTGCTCGAACTGCACGACATAACCGGAGAAGATGCCCTCCTCCGGGCGGCCGAAACCGCGGCTACGCATATCTGGAAGGAGGAAATCAACCTGGCAGGCGGTGCGGCCGCCGGCGAACATTGGTACGGCGGAAGCGAAAAACAGCACCTGCCCTACAACCGGCTCAACGAAACCTGCGTCCTGACAACCTGGCTGCGATTGTGCCGGAAACTGTGGGAAAAGACGCGCGCCCCCGTCTGGCTGGATGCATTCGAACGGACGTTCTTCAATGCCTATCTGGCGGCCATGAAGCCGGACGGTTCCTGCTTCGCGCAATACACGCCGCTGGAAGGTACCCGCGCCCCCGGCGAACACCATTGCCACACCGAAACAAATTGCTGCAATGCCAACGGCCCGCGCGGTTTTGTCGAATTTCTCAAACTCGCGGCTGACGCTTCCGGCTCAACCGTCTGGCTGAACCTGTTTTCCTCCGGAAACTGGAAATTGCCGCTGTGCGGAGAAAACGGAACCCGCTCCGAAGTCCGTCTCGAAGTCTACACGGATTACCCGAGAAGGGGCGAAATCCTCATCTGGAACCGGACGCCGGAACCATGCGAATTCCATCTCGTTCCCCATATTCCCGGATGGTGCGAAAACGCAACCATCCGCCTCAACGGAGAACCTTGCGATCAATCCGACTTGAATCGTCTCTGGAAACCGGGAGACCAACTTTCGATCCTCCTCGATATGCCCGTCAAACCAATCGTCCAAAACGATTCCATCGCCTTCGTCCGAGGACCAATTCTCCTCGCCCGCGATGCGAGATTCGGCGGCCAGGTCGGCGAACCCGTTCGGCGCAACTTCTACTCCGACGGAAGCGGCGAAACCGAAATCCCCGATGTCGAAAAAACACGATTCCCGTTCCATGTCGTGCGAAGCGATGCCGCCGATGTCTGGCTCCGACTCGTCGGTATCCTCCCCACCGGCGTCCATGCCGAATCTGTCCGCGATGGATGGCCGGAAGCTGTCGGATTCTGCGATTTCGCTTCCGCCGGAAATACGTGGGACTCCCGATCGGCTTACCGGGTCTGGCTCCCGCTCGTCCGTTTCGAATCGAGACGCTGATCCTCCCGCACCATCCTTCCCGCCCCCTTTCTCCCGATAGTTCCGGCGTGACCGAGCCTTCGTGCCCCTGAAACTGTTTGCGAATGCCAACCATTCGCAAATAGTCTTTTTTATACACTTTTGTCTAGAAACCTGCGCAATCGTGCATCTTTCCGGCATCTTTGCGGAAAATCTTCCGGATTTCAGAGAAATACTGGTTTTTCAACTCTATTTTAGTGTAGAATCAAGGGTGAAGTGTCGAAATGAGGCACCTCTACGTTCAATCCGATTCCGCACCTTGATCATCTTTGACACGATTTCTCGAAACGAGTCTAGAGGATTTTGCGATGGTTAAAATCATCTGTTCGTATATTGCTATCTTTTTCGCGGCCTTGCTGACGGCCGTTACTTACGAAATGTTCGTTTTTCCCAACCATTTCGCTCCAGCAGGAATAAACGGCATTTGCACGATGGTGCAATACGTTTCCGGATTCCATCTCGGCTATATGAGTCTTCTGATCAATATCCCGCTGGCGCTTTGGTGCCTCTTCAAGGTCAGCCGACCCATGTCAATCCGTAGCCTCGTCTTCATTTGCTTCGTTTCGATCTGCCTCTTTGCCACGGAAGCCCTCGGCATCCAGTCGCTCGCCTATTCCACCAATACCGGTACCAGTACGCTTCTCGGTCCCATCATCGGCGGAATCATCATGGGCTACGTCTACTACATTCTCTGCAGCTGCGGCTCCTATTCCGGCGGTATCGATTTTGTCTCCGCCATCATTCGGCACAAAAATCCGTCTATCCGGTTCTTCCGCGTGACGTTTTGGCTGAATTGCCTCATTGCCGGCGCCAGCTATTTCGTCTACGGAAAACAGATCGAACCGGTTCTCCTTTGCATTCTCTACTGCTTCTTCAATACGACTGTCGGTTCGTACCTGATGCAGAAAAACCGCGCCGGTATCGCCTTTCAAATTATCACCGATCGTCCGGAGGAAATCTCGAAGGAACTGATTGTACGCCTCCGGCACTCCGCGACCATGCTGCAAGGTCGCGGCATGTATCATGGCGACATCGTTTCCGTGCTCTTCTGCGTCGTGAACCGGGAACAGCAGCACGCCCTTTGCGAAATCCTCCAAAAATACCCGCAAACGTTCGCCGTCGAAATCCCAGTCACGAAAATCCTCGGAAATTTCCACCATTTTTCTAAAAACGGCGAAGAAATTCCGGAATGGCTAGATGCCGGTGACCTGAAAACAGAATAACACCCCGCCCCCGCCGCCCGCGCACACCGCTCGCACACCCCTCTCTCGTGCCCCGTTGCCATACACCGCTCGCGTGCACCACGCCCGCACCCATTGCCATGCGGTCCCGTTGCGGTAGGGCGCGATGTCCCCATCGCGCCGCCG
>JAEDLN010000061.1 GCA_016295275.1 Kiritimatiellia bacterium | reverse complement strand
CCAACCGCCGATTCGAACGGGTATAGGCGTACCGAGGGGCGTAGGGAATTTTCCTTCTATACGCCGCAGCATTTTTTTGCTACCATACCGGAAAAGGATTTATTCCATCATAACCCAACAATTATCAAAGGAGATTACGATTATGGCCAGGTTCTGTCTGCCTCGTGACATTTATCATGGTGCCGGTGCGCTTGAGACGCTCAAGACGCTGAAAGGCAAGCGTGCGATTATTTGCGTCGGCGGCGGTTCGATGAAGCGCGGCGGTTTCCTCCAGCGTGCTGAGGCGTACCTCAAGGAAGCCGGAATGGAAGTCAAGCTCTTCGAGGGCATCGAGAGCGATCCATCTGTCGAGACGGTGATGAAAGGTGCCGCCGTGATGCAGGAATTCCAACCGGACTGGATTATCGCCATGGGCGGCGGTTCGCCGATCGACGCGGCGAAAGCGATGTGGATCAAATACGAGTATCCCGATTGCACCTTTGAGGATATGTGCAAGGTCTTCGGGTTGCCGAAACTTCGGACGAAGGCCCATTTTGTCGCGATTTCGTCCACTTCCGGAACGGCGACGGAAGTAACGGCATTTTCGATCATTACGGATTATGCGAAAGGCATCAAGTTTCCGATTGCCGACTTCGAGATTACGCCGGACATTGCGATTGTGGATCCCGATTTGACGCTGACGATGCCCCAGAAGCTTTGTGCGCACACGGGCATGGATGCGCTCACGCACGATCTGGAAGCGATTGTAGCCGTTGCGCACAGCCCCTATTCCGATGCGCTTGCGATTCATTCGATGAAGATGATTCGCGATTCGCTTGTAAAGAGCTATGGCGGAGATGCGGCGGCACGTGCGACGATGCACGATGCGCAGTGCCTGGCGGGCATGAGCTTCTCGAATGCGCTGCTGGGCATTGTCCACTCGCTTGCCCACAAGACCGGCGCGGCCTTCTCGGGCGGGCACATCATCCATGGTGCGGCGAATGCGATGTATTTGCCGAAAGTGATCAAGTTCAATTCGGTTGTTCCTTTTGCGGCCGAGCGCTATGCGATGTGCGCGGACGAACTCAAACTGGCGGGTGCGGAGAATTCGCAGGAAGCGAAGATTGCGGCGTTGATTGCGTGGGTACGCAAATTCAACGACGATCTGAACATTCCGCACTGCATCAAGGACTATGCCGCAAACGGTTTGCCGGGCGACGGCATGGTCAAGGCCGAGGAATTCGAGGCAAAGGCAGCGAAAATTGCGGAGAATGCGATGGGAGACGCCTGCACGGGATGCAATCCGCGCCCGTTGGATGCGAAGTTGATGGAGAAGGTCCTGCGTTGTTGCTGGGACGATTCGGAAGTCGATTTCTAAGGGCGTCCACCCCAACAAAAAGAACCGGTCGGCGAAGTCGAGATAGCTTCCCCAGTCCGAGAACGTCCTCCATGCACGGCCGTGCATGGAGGACGATGCAATCCGAATAGAAGGAACACAATCATGGAGAGTGAAAGCCGACCCGATGCAGGCAAGGTCAACGTCGGGTTCGATGTCCGTCCGTTTGTCAATCTCGCGTACATGCAGAATGGATTGCCTTTGGCCGGCAATCTGAGAATTGCCAATGAAAGCGGAGAAACGCTTGAGAACCTTGTCTGTTCCTTTCATTCGCCGGAGGGGGTGATTGTTCCCTCCGAGGAGAGACTTCCGGACCTTTCCGCAGGCGCGGACGTTTTCAAGGCCGTTCTTGACATTCGCATCAATCAGCGCATGGTTTCCGAAGTGCGGGATCCGGTTGCGGCCAAGATTACGCTGAAAGTCGAGTCCAACGGAGAGGAAGTGTACCGGCATGATTATCCGGTTACGGTTCTGAGTTACAATCAGCATCTCTGGTCCGACCGATATCCGGAATTGCTTTCGGCATTTGTCTTTCCCAATGCGGAGCTTGTCAATCAACTCCAGGCCGAAGCCTCCCATGAAGTCGGCAGGGCGACGGGATCCACGGCGCTGGAAGGGTATCAGGGCGGCAAGAAGCGCGTGTTGGAGATTTGTGCCGCAATCTATCGGGCGATCCAGAATCGCGGCATCAGCTATTGCAATCCGCCCTCGTCGTACGGAACGCCCGGGCAGAAATTCCGATTGCCGGACGAAATCGAGAAATACAAGCTCGGAACGTGTATCGAAACGGCGTTGCTCTTTGCGTCCGTCATGGAAAAATGTTGTCTGCATCCGGTTTTGATTTTGTGCAAAGGGCATTGCTATATTGGGTGCCATCTGATCGGGCAGATGATGGATCAAGTGGTGACCTATGATTTGGAGGCCCTTCGCAAGCGGGCGGATTTGGACGAATTCATTGCCATCGAGACGACGAAAGCGACGAGCGACGCGCCGTTCAACGAAGCGGAGCAGATCGGACGGGCTCGGTTGCGTGACGAAGAGACCTTCAGGTACGCGATCGATGTTGTCCGCAGCCGGGAAAGCGGCATCCTGCCCCTTGTTTTGGAGTCCGGCATCGGCTCCGTCTCCGCCTATACGGCAAAAGGGCGGGACGTAGCCGCACAGACGGAAGTCGATGTCCGGGACGTGCAGGATAGTCTCGATCTCTCAACGCTGAAGAAAGCGGAGACGACGCAAGGACGGATCGAGAAATGGACGCAGAAACTGCTTGATTTTTCAGCGCGGAACAAGTTGTTGAACATTCCCCGCAGTTCCAAGCAGGTCATTCGCCTGCTTGGTTCCAATGTCGGTGCGTTGGAAGATCAGCTGGCGGCAAACGAAACGATTACGATTCGTTCCATCGCCGAATCCGTCGGGGAGAAGGCGCTTGAAGATTTTATCCAGGGAACGTTTTTGCCGGATCAGGAAGAGCGATTGTTCAATGCCGAGCTGGCGCATCATCGGCTCTGCGTTGCGTTGCCGCCCAAAGACGTCCGGAAGCGGTTGTCGGATTTGTACCATGATGCCAAGACGCAACTGGAAGAATCAGGCGTCAACACATTGTTTCTGGCCATCGGCCTGTTGCAGTGGCGAGAATCGGAGTCGGGGGCGAAGGCGTACAAGGCGCCGATCTTGCTGGCACCGGTTCGGTTGGAGCGCACCTCGCTTGCAGAAGGCGTCAAGATGTATCGCCTTGACGAGGATACGACCATCAATACCACCTTGATCGAGTTTCTTCGCACGCAGTTTGGCATTGTGTTTCCGGGGCTTGATCCGTTGCCGATGGACGAATCGGGCGTCGACGTCAAGAAAATCCTCCAGATCATCAAACAGTCGATCAAGGACAAGAAGGGTTGGGAGGTTTTGGACGAAGCGCTTGTCGGCTGTTTTTCGTTTGGCAAATTCGTCATGTGGAAGGACATGACGGAACGTGTTGACGAGCTGAAGAAAAATCCATTGGTCAACCATCTGATTGGCGGTGGCGGCGAATTCGACGACGGGATCGAGGTTTTCAAGCCGGAAGATGTGGCGAATCACATGAACCCCGCGGAGATTTACTGTCCCGTCAGTGCCGATTCGTCCCAGTTGACGGCCGTTCTCTATTCGGAGATGGGAAAGACGTTTGTCTTGCACGGACCTCCGGGAACGGGAAAGTCGCAGACCATTACGAACATCATCGCCCACAATCTTGCCAAAGGACGTCGTGTTCTGTTCGTATCCGAGAAAAAAGCCGCGCTTGATGTCGTGCGAAATCGTCTCGACAGGATCGGGCTGACGCCGTTTTGTCTCGAGTTGCATTCGAATAAGACGGAGAAAACGAAATTCTACGAACAGCTGAAAGAGGCGCTGGGCGTTGTCGAAACGGCCATTCCGGGCGAGTGGGAACAGGTCATATCGGATTTGACCCGGTGCAAGGACGAGCTGAATACCTACATTTCGGCGTTGCATTACCAGTATTCGAATGGATTGACGGCCTATCACTGTTTCTCGCAAACGATTCAGTACGGTTCCGATTCCCATCCGGAGCTGATCGGTATCGATTGCCTGCGTCAGTCGAGGACGGACTATCGGGAATCCCGGCAAGCGGTTGCGGATTTGCTCAACGATTTTCGAGGCGTATCCGAAGAATCGTTGCAGACGACGCCCCCGCTGAAGTCGGATACATGGTCTCCCGTGTTGGAGCGGCAGTTGAAGCAGGCTGCCGAGGCATTGTCGGCGCAAGGCCGCACGTTGGTTGCGCCGTTTCGAGCTGTTCGGGACGGGTTTGGATTGAAGGAAGAGGATTCTGCGGCGTATCTCGCATCGGTAGCCGAGCTTCTCGAGACGATCAAGAGCGAGCGTACGGTTCCTCGCCGGTATCTGGACGGCGAAAAAGGCAAGACGCCCGAATATCTCGAACAGATTCGCACGCTTGCCGAGACGTGCGACGGGTTGGCCAAGCGTCTATCGGGCTATCGGCTCGACCAGTTTGGCGGACTTGATGTCGATGGCATCCGCCAGCGGATGGCCGCGAACGGAAAGGCCTTCGTTTTGTTCCGTCCTTTCAAGAACAAAGCCCTTCTCAAAGAGCTTTCCGGAATTGTCAAAACCGGTGGAGAGCGGTTGACGATCAAGAAGCTGGAAGCCGACCTTTGCGACATCGAAAAGTATCGTGAAACGGAGAGGAAATTCCGGGAAAAGACGGGATTTCCGGTGGGGGAGCGCAAAGAGATTCCATTGGAATTGCAGCAGTCGATCGAATCGTTTCTCGAATGCTGGTCCGGATTCGTGCAGAAGCGCGACAAGTTTTTGGAATTTGTGCAGGATGACATTCTTCGGTATGGAATGCAGGAGCTGTTTTCCTCTTGCGAGGCGCTTGCCTCGGATGGCGGAGATTTGCGCGGTGTCATGCGGTATCGCAAGACGCTCGCACGGGTTCGGTCATTTGGAATGGGGGCGTTTGCGGAATATATTTATGCCCATGATGACGGCGCGATGGATATCTTGCGGGTTTTTGACGATTCGTACGCGGCGAAGATGCTCGATGCGATTCTGGCGCAGACGCCGGTTCTTGCCGAGTTCACAGGGCTCAATCAGCAGGAACGGATTGAACGATTCCGTCTGTTGGACCGCAAGTATACGGAGTTGACCAAGAAGGTAGTCTTTGCCAAGTTGGGGGCGACGTTGCCGCGGCGCCGGAAGGGCCCCTGCCCGGAAGGGACGGAGTTGGGGAAGATCAAGCGGGAGTGCGAAAAGAAAACGCGTCACAAAGCGGTTCGGCAGATGTTGGCGGAGTCCAAGACGCTCATCCCGACGCTCAAGCCCTGTTTCTTGATGAGTCCGCTTTCCGTTGCGCAGTACTTGCCGGTCGATACGGCTCCGTTCGACTTGATCGTCTTCGATGAAGCCTCTCAGATTCCGGTCTGGGACGCCATTGGCGTGATTGCGCGCGGCAAGCAGCTCGTCGTTGTCGGCGATCCCAAGCAAATGCCGCCCACGAATTTCTTCCAGAAAGGCGAATCGGAAAGCGAGCTGGAGGATAACGATTCGATTGCAGACCAGGAGAGCATTTTGGACGAGTGTCTCGTTGCGGGCGTTCATTCGACCTACCTGAATTGGCATTATCGCAGTCGGCACGAGTCGTTGATCGCTTTCAGCAACGAACATTACTATTCCAACAAGCTCTACACGTTCCCCGCGGCGGCCGATACGCCGCGGCTCGGCGTCAAGTTCATGTTTGTCGAGGGAGGCGTGTGCGAGAAAAACGGGAAAGAACCAAAGGTCAACAGGGTCGAGGCGACTGCGCTTGTCGATTATATTTGCCGGGAAGTCAAGAAGCCCGGGTACAAGCCCAGATCGATCGGCGTTGTCACCTTCAGTCTGCCGCAACAGAAAGAAATTCGAACCCTCCTCGAAGAACGTCGTTCGGAAGATCCCGAATTGGAGAAGCTGTTGCCGGAAGAAGGTCCGAATGCCTATTTCGTAAAGAACCTCGAAAACGTTCAGGGAGACGAAAGCGACGTCATTCTCTTTTCGGTCGGTTTTGCGCCGGATGAGAACGGAAAGTTTGCCATGAATTTCGGTCCGCTCAACCGTTCCGGCGGCGAGCGGCGGCTCAATGTGGCGGTCACGCGCGCCAAGGAGCAGGTTGTCGTGTTTTCGTCCATCCATGCGTCGCAGATCGACGCGGGCGAGGACGGCAGGACAAAGTCGGTCGGTGCAGGGCATTTGCGGGCCTTTTTGGAGTATGCTGAAAAGGGGCGGGTGGCAAAGGCTGCCTCTGCGT
The DNA here is from genome assembly GCA_016295275.1 of Kiritimatiellia bacterium. Lineage (GTDB taxonomy): Bacteria > Verrucomicrobiota > Kiritimatiellia > RFP12 > UBA3636 > JAEDLN01. The sequence continues at coordinate 4,448 of JAEDLN010000061.1, read as the reverse complement.
GTTCGGCGGATGGCGAGAGTTTCAGTTCCGTCGTTTCGAAATTCCTGGAGGAGAGCGGTTATCAGGTTGTTCGTCATGTCGGCTGTTCCCGGTATCGCATTGACATTGCCGTTCGCGATCCGGAGGATTCTTCCCGCTATTTGTTGGGCGTCGAGTGTGACGGTCCGGCCTATGCCGGGCAGCGCACCGCGCAAGACCGCGACGTCAACCGGGCTGGTGTCCTTCGCGGGTTGGGGTGGCACCTCTGCCGCGTATGGAGTCTCGATTGGGCGTATGACCGCAAACGGGCCGAAGAGACGCTACTCAAAACGATTGAGGAGATTCGGAAAGGGGAACGCGCTCCTGCGCCGGAACCTTCGCCTGAGATCGAGGAAACGGCCGTTTCCACGGAGGATGCGCCGGTTGTCGAAAGCACGGCTGCCGCTGTTCATCCGGCGTACAAGCCCTGGAGCAGTCCGGTCGTTTATCCGCACGACCGCTTCTACGACGGATCCGTACGGAATCAGATTCGGCGAATGATGACGGAGATCGTTGCCGCGGAAGGTCCCATTTACGAGGCGGTGCTCCGCAAACGGGTGGCAAAGGCCTGGGGCTTGACGCGCATGACCGACAATGTGAACAAGGTACTTGACGTTTGCATGCCGGTCGGGCTTCCGGTGACGCGACATGAGACGGGGACCGTCTATTGGCCGGTCGGATCGAATCCGATGGAATATGCGGAGTACCGCATTTCGTCGGACGACGAGCAAACGAAGCGCACGCTGGAAGAGATTCCTCCGGAGGAAATCGCCAATGCCATGTGCGAGGTCCTGTCCGAGTTGGGCGGTTGCCACAAAAACGAGCTTTATCGGGAGGCCATCAAATGTTTCGGACTCTCGTCGCTGACGGCCAAGGCCCGGAAGTTCATGGACGTCGCCTTTGCCTCGTTGCGGCAATCGGGGCGGATTTGACGGAAAACCGGAACGATTCGGATACGGCACGACAGATTGCTTCCGGTGTTCCGGGTTCTGCTGTTCGGCGTCGGCGAACAATCTGAAATCGGATCGATTTCCGGGGTCATGAAAATCGGCAAGTTTCTTTTCTTGTCATTTTTGCACGAACCCATAAAATAGATGATGCAATGGCATCGGAGTGCTTTTGAACGCCGGCTGTCCTCTTCCGTTGATTCCGGCATTCCGTTTTAGGGAATTTCTTCCGCACGAAACGATATCAAACAGAAAAAGAAGGAAACAAACAATGGCAAACGAATTGGATGAAATGACGGGAAACGTCAATACTTCCGGACGCGACATCAATGTCATCGAGAAACAGATTCCATGCCGCATCGGCTGGGGGTCGACCTTGTTTGAAATTGTTCTGTGGTGTCTCGGCATTATCCCGGGGCTGATTTTTCTATTCATGAAAATCAAGGCCAAGAATTATTTCCAGCAACTGCAGCAGAAGATTCAAGCCGATGCTTCGACGATTGACAATTATCTCGAACAGCGCGCCCAGATTCTGAAAAATCTGGCAAAGCTGCTGGAGAAGGCGGTTGACCTTGACAAGGACGTGATGAAGGCGGTTTCGGCATTTCGCGGCGGGCGTCTTCCCGATACCGAACGAAATGCCGTCGCGACCCAGATTGACGGGTGCTTTGGGCGGTTGTTCCCGCAAGTGGAGGCCTATCCGGAGCTCAAGGCCCATGCCGCCATCGCCGAGGCGATGCAGCAAAACAGCTATCTCCAGAAGGAGATTACCGCAGCGCGGCAGCTCTACAATGATTCTGTCATGCAATGGAATACGGATATTTTCGCTTGGCCGACCAAGCAGATTGTCGCCGCTCGCGCCGGCTATACGACCCGCATTCCGTTTACCGCCTCGCAGGAGGTCAAATTGCAGGCGAGAGGAACGTTCTTTTGATTGAGGATGTCTATGAACCGCTTGCGCGTTATCGCGACGAGTTTCGCGAGAAATTCGCTGCGTTGACGCGCGAGAAATTTCAAGATCTGACGCGGACGTCCAAGGTGGATGTCCGCGCCAATCGGGTTCTCGTCAAACAAATCAAAGCGCTGCGGGAAAAGGCCGATTCCGCCCGTTTGCGAAAGACGTGTTTCGCCTGGCTTCTCGCGCTGGGATTTCTCTGTGCGCTTGTCGCATTGCTTGTGTTGGTCATGATCGGCGATGCGAATCCGGAGGCTTGCGGATGGAGTATTTTGGGAATCGTCGCGGGAGTCGTTTTTGGCGGCATCATGCTGTCCCGTTTTCGGGCGGTTGCCAGAGAATTGGCGGATTTTGAGAGCAAAATCGAATCGAAGAAAGCCATTGCCTGGGAACAGATGGCACCTCTGAACCGATTATATACGTGGGATTTGACGGCCAAATTGATGGAAGCGACCGTGCCGAGACTTGCATTCGATCCCTATTTCACGATCGACCGGCTTTCATCCCTTCGCAGAGATTTCGGCTGGGACGATTCGTTCAATGTCGACAAGTCCATTCTCTTTGCGCAGTCGGGTGTCATCAACGGAAATCCATTTGTGTTTGGACACTATTTGGAAATGGAGTGGGGCGAGCAGACATACACGGGGTCGAAAGAGATTTCTTGGACGGAATGGGAGACCGATGTAAACGGCAAAAGGCAATGCGTGCGCCGATATGAGACACTTCATGCGACCGTCACAAAACCGATACCGGTCTACAGCGAGCATAAGCTTCTCGTGTATGGCAATGACGCAGCCCCGAATCTGCGTTTTTCGCGCGAACCGTCCGGATTGGACGGAAACGGGGGATCGTTTTGGCGTTCCATTCGCAAGAAGAGGCGACTCAACGACTTGAAGGCCTACTCGCGCAACCTTGACGACGAGTCGAATTTCACCTTGATGAGCAACCATGAGTTCGAGACGTGGTTTCATGCAAAGGACCGCGACAATGAAGTCGAATTCAGGCTCTTGTTTACGCCCATTGCGCAGACCCAGATGCTGCATCTCATGCAAGATACGACAGTCGGCTATGGCGACGATTTTTCCTTTTCAAAGCAGAATAAGATCAACCTTCTGATTTCGCGTCATCTCGACGAGGCGACCATTGATACCGATCCGTCTCGGTTTTCCCATTGGAATTACGATGAGGCCGCCGCTTTTTTTCAAACCTTCAACGAGCGCTATTTCAAGGATGCCTATTTTGCGCTTGCGCCCTTGCTGTCGATCCCGCTCTATCAGCAGATGCGGACGCATGAGGAGATCTGGAAAGACGTTCTCGGGCGTAAAAATTCGTCTTTTTGGGAGCATGAAGCCCTTGCCAATTATCACGGAGAGGAGATTTTCAAACATCCCGATTGTGTGACCCGCAACCTTTTGAAAACCCAAGTCGTCCAGAGTGAAGAAGGGGAAAGCACCATTGCCGTCACGGCCTATGGGTATCGTGGGGAAGATCGCATCTGTTACGAGACGGTTTTCGGGCGAGACGGCCGATATCACGATGTTCCGATCCATTGGACGGAGTATCTTCCGGTTGAGCGGACGAGCGATTTGTGCCTAAGCGAACGGGAGACGCCGTCCGAGCAGTTCCGTCAACGGGCGAACGCTTCGAAGGCGAGTGCCTATCGTCGCTCGCTTCTTTCCTATCTTGCCAATGGATAAACCTCCGGCGCTTAGGGTGAAGGCGGGAGTCGGGAGGGTGGGGAGCCCCCACGGGCGGTGGCGGCCAGAGGTGAGCCATCGCAGGCGATTTCGAGGGTTTTCGATGGTACGCGTGCGTAATGGCGGCGTGTAATGCGCGGGTGTAATGGCGGTAGGGCGCAACGGCGCGGTAGGGGCAGGGGCGACGGGACGGGCAAGGGCGCGGGAGACCAAGCCGCGCACCGCGCCATGTGGCGCGGCGGCGCGAGCCGGGAGGCCCGGCGGCCAAGCATCGCGTCCTACCGCAACGGGACCGCACGATGAGACCGCACCACGGGACCGCACGATGAGACCGCACCACGGGGCACGGCAACGGGGGCGAACGGAAACGGGCCCGCACCACGGGGCTCGGCGGGGCGTCTGCCGGCGACAGCTCTCAAAATGGAAAAGGGCTTTGCGGTTGGCGGAAGCAACCGGCAAAGCCCATGATCCGTATTGTTGAAGCGAATCGGGATTGAACGAATTTCAGCGACCGCCCCTGGCCAAATATTCTTCTTTGACCGATTGATAGAAATTCGCAAGCGTCGAATAGTAATACGGATACACCCAAAGTCCGACAATGCCAAGCGTGAGGGCGGTCAGAAGATGCCAACCGATAAACGATAAACTCAGAAGAAAGAAATCCATCTTGCGACCATCCATCATTTTCCGCGAACGGGTAATGGCCTCCAAGACGGGCATGCCCTTGTTTTCCGCAAGGATAAACCATGTCATGGAATAAGAAAGCCCTTTAACAATACCCGGAATGATGAAGAGAAAGGACCAAAGAGTCGTAAAAAGCGTTAGGAAAAA
>JAEDLN010000277.1 GCA_016295275.1 Kiritimatiellia bacterium | reverse complement strand
GCTCGTACAACCATTTGAGAGCATCTGAAGCACCCGGGTTGTGCTCGGGCATGAACTCGAACCCGCCATACCAGCATGTCGCCGGATAATAACGCGGCTTGCCGTTTTCGAGGAACGAGCCATCAGGAGCTATCTCAGGCGCTGCCGAAACCACGAGCTCTTCTTTGGGGATGGTGGCAAATTTCTGGAAGGGATCGTATTCAAGTTCGCCCACGGCAGCAACGGCAGCAGCTGATGTTGCCAAAAGTGAAAAGGCAGCGCAGGTTCTCGCGAGATTAAGATATTTCATTTCCGATCATTTAATTGCAGTACCACCATTCAACGCAGGATGATAAGCAATCCTAAACCCGTACGGACGATTTCGCAGGCGTATGTACCATCATCCTGTAAGACATTGTAATTGACTTTGTAGCCAGGAATCCCCTTGCCGTTTTCGCCGGCATTCGTAAAATAGCCCGTCGTTTCCGTGCGGGTGCGGATAATCTTCCATGAATCGCCAGGCTTGAATTTGCCGGCCTCGACGAGTTGTAGCTCGCCGCCAAGCGTTGCCTCCACCGTTCCGGGCTTGCTTTCCGAACCGGATAGCAGATCGAGCGTCGTAGCTTCGCCATCGGGACGGAGCGTCACCTCAAGCGTTCCGCCCAGCATATCAACGTACTGAATGCCGTATAGGCCGTTGCTTGTGTCGAAGCTGAATTTCACGTCACCCTTGCGGAAACCGTCATCCCACCACGCGCCGAGCGCCAGCTTGCCGCCGGGAGCGACGACCACGCGACGGACTTTCTCGCGCAGATTCTCATAGCCGTTCGTCGAACCGAGCCAGTAGACTTCATTGAATTTGCCGCCTGACGAACGAACCGAGAAGGCTCCGCCAAGGCCCTGGACAATCATGGTGATATTATGTCCGGTCGCACCAAGGGAACCGCTATTCCAGTATTCGAGGAAGAGCCCCGGGAAACCGGCTTCGGTAATGCTTCCGCCATTGCCCCAATAGACTTTTCCGGTGTAGTTCGTGAACTGGTTGATACCGGGATGCGATCCGCCCTGAGAATTGAAAGCCACTACGCCTTCACCGGCTCCGGCGTAGGCAAGCGCCGCCGAGAAGCGGATTGTCGTATTGTTGACCGTGTCGAAGGTCGTCAGCGGCCTCTCGCTCGCGACGATGCCGTTCTTCACGTAATAGCCGAAATTACCCTGGGGACGGATGACACCGGATTTCAGCGTCAACGTGTGCCCACCAAGATCGAGCGACACATTATTGGCCAACAATACCGCATTGACGGTCACGTCGCTGTCGAGCGTGACGCTTTCGGAAAGGTAGACGGTGTCCGTTTCCGTCGCGCCGTCAAAGCCGGCATGCATTTCATTGATCGCAATCTGACGCACCACGCCATTTTCGTCAATGCGGCAAGCGCCCCAGCCGAAGCGGTTGCCCGCCCAGCCGTTGAACTGGCCAATCGAAAAACCCGGTGCAACGCCATTGATGACTTCAATGCCGGACACATCGCCGAAGGTCACCTTGCCGTCTTCGACGCCGACGATGCCGGCATGCCCGAGATCTTCATAACGGGCGAAATTCCACGTGCCGCCCAGAAGCGAAAAACCGCGACCGACTCGCAGCGCACCGCCATTCGGCTGCGTGACTTTCGAAGCAAGCCACGATTCGCCGAAGAGCGTGTAGTCGCAGGCACTGCCGACGGCGGAATTGAGATAGATGGCCGAGCCGTTCACAACCTGCAACTGCGGGATGCTGTCGGGATTTTCGACCAGCTTGAGACTGGAGGCGGCGTTCGCAGTGCCGAAAACCGAACTCTCAAGCCGCAACGGATAGGCATTCTCGGCCGATTTCATGTAGATGTTGGCGGCGGCAAGCGACCCCTTGATGGTCACGGGCGCGTCTTTCGTCGAAAGATACAGTTTGCCGAATGTCTTCGTGCTGGGCAGGGTAACGACCGAGGCAACCGTCGGCTCGATGACGACGCTGCTCGACGTTCCGGGGATCCCGGATGCGCCGACGGCATCGTTGCTCCACATTGCCGGATCGGTCCAGACGCCATTGCCGCCCTTCCAGGTATAGGTCGATTGGTCAGCAACCGTTTTATCGGTCGAACTCGTCTCGCGCACCCAAACAATATCGTTATAGGTCGTGGTGGCCTTGACCGAAATCGCGTAGGTTCCGTCCGCCC
>JAEDLN010000060.1 GCA_016295275.1 Kiritimatiellia bacterium | reverse complement strand
GCCCCCGGCAAAACTCTCAGCGTGTGCTACTTGCCATTACCCACGCGCATTACCCACGGCCACGGGACGATGCGGCGCGATAGGGACATCGCGCCCTACCGCCATTACACCCGAAATATTCGCACACCATTACCCACGCGCATTACACCCGCAATATTCGCCCGTGGTGGCTCGCCACCCCGCGGGGGCTCGCCGCCGCCATGCGGTTCTTGCATTTCGGTCTTCATCGGGGTATACTTTCGGCATTTTCAAACCTCATTTTTTTTCTCATCAACATGAGCAACAAAGAAGTCCGTTTAGGCGTCATCGGTTTGGGCAATATGGGTACGAGCCACATTGCCAATATCGAAGCCGGCAAAATCAAAGGCGTCAAGCTTGTCGCCATCTGCGATATCGTTCCCTCCAAAATGGATCGGTATGGCGACAAATACAAAAAATTCACAGACAGTGCCGAAATGCTCCGCTCCGGAGACATTGATGCCGTCATGATCGAAACGCCGCACTACTCGCACACGACGATCGGCATTGATGCGCTGACGCTGGGCATCCATACGCTGGTCGAAAAACCGATCTCCGTCCATAAGGCGGATTGCGAGCGGTTGATTGCCGCACACAAGGATCCGAAGGTGGTGTTTTCCGCCATGTTCAACCAGCGGAGCGATCCGCATTTCATCAAAGTTCGCGAGATCATCAAAAGCGGACAGCTCGGCGAACTGACGCGCATCAACTGGATCATCACCAACTGGTTCCGCACGCAGGCCTACTATGACGGCGGCGGTTGGCGCGCCACGTGGAAAGGCGAAGGCGGCGGCGTATTGCTCAATCAGTGTCCGCACCAGCTCGATCTTCTCCAGTGGATGTTCGGAATGCCGTCCAGCGTCCGCGCCTATTGCGATATCGGCCGCTTCCACAATATCGAAGTGGAGGACAACGTAACGGCCTATCTCAAGTATCCGAATGGCGCGACCGGCGTCTTTATCACGACCACCGGAGAAGCGCCCGGAACGAACCGTCTCGAGGTGTGCGGCGAATACGGCAAGATTGTCGTGGAAGACGGCAAAATCACCTGGACGCGCAACGAAATCGGCCAGGCCGAATTTCTCAAAACCTGCAAGGGAAGCTTCGATACGCCTCCCGTCTGGCACATCGACATTCCGGCAAACGGAAACGGCGGGCAGCATGTCGCATTGCTCCAGAACTTCATTGACGCCATCCTTTACGGCACCAAATTGATTGCGCCTGCCGAAGAAGGCATCAACTCGGTCGAACTTGCAAACAGCATGCTCTACTCCTCCTTCACGGATTCGACCGTGCAATTGCCGCTGGATCCGGTCGCATACGAAAAGCATCTGATGAAGCTGATTGCCGAATCCACCTTTGAAAAGAAGACCGTGGAGAATGCTTCTCCGGCGGCGGACATGTCGAGCTCGTTCTCGCGCGTCTAAATTTCTTCCCGCAAACGGCGAAGCACGCGCAATTCGTCCGTGTCTTCGCCGTTTCGTTTTCTCCTTCCATCCACCCGAAAATCCCCTTCGATTTTCCCATCTCCTTCTCCGCTCATGTACTTTACCGGATTTGCCGATGAAGCCGCCAAAGGAATCGACGGCCAGATAAAAGCAACGCTCGATCTCGGCTGGCACAATATCGAGGCGCGCGCAATCGACGGCGTCAACATTCATGATCTCGACGACGCAGCCTTCGATGCCGTCGCCGAAAAACTCTCCCGCGCGGGCATCCAGATCAACTGCTTCGGTTCCGCCATCGCCAACTGGGCGAAATCGATCGAAAAGGAAGAAGATTTCGAAAAAGATCTGGAGCAGACGCACCGCGCAATCATACGGATGAAACGGCTGGGAACGCCGCTCATCCGCATCATGAGCTATGCGGTGCTCAAGGATCGCGCGCCGGAGGACCAGCTTCGCGAAAAACGTATCGAACGGCTGCGCCGGATTGTCGATCTCTTTCTCGATGCCGGCATCCAGCCCGTCCACGAAAACTGCATGAACTACGGCGGCATGGGATGGAGCTTTACGCTTGATCTGATCGACAACATCCCCGGACTGAAACTCGTCTTCGATACCGGCAATCCCATTTTCAATGCCGACTACACCAAGAAAGCGCCCTACCCCATGCAGTCCAGCTGGGAGTTCTACAACATCGTCCGCGGCCACATCGCCTACATCCATATCAAGGACGGCAAAATGGCGGATGGAAAAATGATCTACTCCTACTGCGGCGAAGGCGATGGCGACGTCCAAAAGATTTTGAACGACGCCTTTGGTCGCGGCTACGACGGCGGCATTTCCATCGAACCGCATTTGGGCGCCGTCTTCCACGATCCTTCCGTCAAAAGCGATGCCGAAAAGACGATGGCCATGTACCACGAGTACGGAAAGCGCATCGAAAAAATCGTTGAAACGGCACGCAACCGAACGTAAGACAAGAGACGGATGGTTTTGCCGTTCGTCGCACATTCTCCGCGGCAACAGCAGCGCCGGTTCGCATCACGCGCGACCGGCGCTTTCTTTTTCGCCCTTTCCTCATCCGAAGGACTGGCGTCTCCGCAAAAAATATCCGTTCCCGGATCGCTTTATGCTAGAATCGCGGAAACGGAGGAATTCCCATGTCGCTTCTGATCGATTCTCATGTCCACATCTACCCCAATTACGATATCGGCAAGGTGCTTCAGACCTTTCGGATGCGGATTGCCAAAGCCGGCGCCCAAGAAGGCGCACTCTGCCTGGTGGAGCGCGAAGGCGTCAGCGTTTTCAACCAATGGGCGGCGGGACAGGATTTGCCCCCCGATGAAACCGTCTGCCGCGTGGAGCGCGGCGGCTTGCTTCTGAAACACGAAGACCAGCCCGATATCGCCGTCTTGGCGGGTCGCCAAATCGTATGCGCCGAAAACGTCGAAATTCTGGCGCTCGGCTTGCGGGAATCCGTGAAGGACGGACTTCCGGCTGCTTCCGTCGTCGAACACATCCTCCGTTCGGAGGCGCAGGCTGTGCTGGCATGGGGCGTCGGCAAATGGCTGTTCTCCCGCAAAAAGGTCGTCGATCAGCTGATTCGCCGATTCTGCGGCGACGATCTCTATTTGGGCGATTCCTCTCTGCGGCCGTTGTTCTGGGGCGAACCGGATGCCATGGTGCGGGCACCCTCGCTCGGCCGCCGCGTCTTGCACGGCTCGGACCCCCTTCCGCCGACCTTCGAACAGACGCGCGTCGGACAATACGGCGATCTGGCCGAAACCTCGTTGGGGGAAGACCGTCCCGTCCGCGACCGGATTCTGTGCATCTTGCGAAACGACCGTCTGCAAAAAACCGGAAAACGCGCCAATCCGATCGAATTCGCCCGCCGCATGCTGATCCGCTGACCCCTCCCACACACGCGAGAGGGTTGGAACCGATCGACACGGGACCGCATCTCACGTGTGCGCACCGCGCGTGCGAATTTTACTGCGGTATGGCGTGCGGCATGGCGGCGCGAATGTTGCGGGTGTAATGGCGGTATGGCGCGGCGGTGAGCCACCGCGGGCGAGCATCGCGCCGCACGGGTAACGCGCGGGTGTAATAGCGGTGCGCACCGTGCGTGCGAATATGGCCGCGCGAATTCGCGTTTGGCATGGCGTGCGGTATGGCGGTAGGGCGCGATGTCCCCATCGCGCCGCATCGCCCCGTGGCCGTGCGTAATGCGCGTGCGTAATGGCAAGTAGCACACGCTGAGAGTTTTGCCGGGGGCGTCTCCGTGCGCCCCCTATAGCCGCGCAGGGCGCGGCGTTTGGTCATCCCCACCCGCGGTAAAGCCGCGGCACCATGCCACGGCGCGGGATGCAAAGCCGCGCACCGCGCGCCTGTTGACAGGCGGCTTTCACAGTGCTATTTTGCCTTCAAAAGATATGAATCGATTCATACTATGATCCGAAACAACCGAAAAATCACGCTCCGGGACGTTGCAAAGGCGGCCGGCGTTTCCTGCGGCGCCGCATGTGCGGCACTGCGAGGCGGACGCTTGTCCACGACATCGGTCGGAACGCAGACGGTAAAAAAGGTTCTGGAAGCGGCGAAACAGCTCGGCTATGTTCCGGACGCGGCCGCCCGCTCGCTCCGTTGCCAGCGCGTTTCCCAAATCGGCGTCATTCTCCCGAATATGGCCCGGAACCAATTGGATAGCCCCAATTCGTTCGAGACCATTGTCGGAATCAACAACGAATTGCAAATCAGCAATCGCGTGCTGCTGTTGGCGCGTCTCCACGATATCTTGGATCCGAAAAGCGAATCGGCGGCAAGCCTTCTGTTCCGGGAACGGATGATCGAGGTCGCCATCGTCGTCGGAGAACTCCCGCTGAAGGCGGAACCGTGGATTTTGAAGCGGGTGCCCCGCGCGATTTGGTGCGACAGCCGCATTTGGAGCGAACGGTGCTGCGTCCGGCGCGACGAAACGGAAGCCGCCCGAATCAGCGTTCTGAAAATCGCCGAAGCGGGAATCCGCTCCATCGTCGTTCCGGTCTTCCTGTCGCAAGCGACCGGCGAACATTTCAGCTATGCCCTTCGCCGGAAAGGGCTGGAGGACGCCTGCCGCGAAACCGGCATCTCGCTATCCTACATCGCCTATCGCGATTTGATTTCCCAGTGTGCCAGTCGCAAGAAGAGCATGAAGCATATTGCGATTTTGACGATTTCCTACGATATGGCGCAGCGGACGTATCTCGAATTGATCAAAAACGGATGCATGCCCGGAAAGGACATTTCCCTGGTCACCTGCGACAACTACCGCATGCAATGGTGGTGCTTCGAAGATATTCCAAGAGTGGATTTCAATCGCGGCGAGATGGGAAAAGTCGCAACCCGGCTGGCGCTGAAGTATGCACAGGATGGCATAGAACCGGAATCGGTTCTCCTTCCATCCAAATGGAACGAACCGAATGTGGAACGATCGACGCTGATCCACCGCTGATCCGCCTTCGACTTTGGAAAATCCCGCCCCGCATTCGTTGGCGCGCCGTCGCCGCGGGCGGCCCCGTGAAACGGTCCCGTCCGCCTCCCCCGCGTCTGCAGAGCGGCACGTCCTCCGCGGCGAAGGCGAGCGGCATCAAAATGCGTTCCCGATCCTCCCTCCCACAAAAAACCGTATGAGAAATTCGACCGCAAAAATGACGTGGCGGAAAGAAGCGGACTGCCTTCTTTTTGCCGGACTTGTTTTCTTCCTTTCCTCCCCAAGCGCTTTTTCCGCTCCGGAAGAGAAGCTGGATCCAAAGGGATTGGGCTTCGATCCGTTCGTGCCATTCGACCGGATTGACGCACGTGAACTGTATCCGCGCACCGCCAAACCGGAGGTTGCCCCCGACGGCTCTTTTCTCGTGAACGGCGCCCCGCGTTATCTCACGGGTACCATTTGGTACGGCGCAACCGAGTTCGAATGCGCGGACGATACGCCCGGTTACGTGGACGAACTCAAGTGGCTGTACGTCAATATGCCGGACTACGCCGCCATGCAGCGCATCGGACTGGATGCGGGAGGTCTCGAGGCGCCGATCGACTGGATCAAGCGCGTCTACCGGCCTTGGGACAACGCCCCTCGCCATGACAATTGGACATTGGCGCCGTGCCTGACGAACGGTCTTCCGATTTATGTCGACTTCACGGCATCCGAATGGTCGCACGGTTCCATTTGGCCGCATGACAATCCGATGGATCCGCAACAGCCGGGCGATCCGACCGATGGACACAAGACCGGCGAGCCCGGACGCCTCCCAAAGGAAGCTTGGACGGTCGGTCGCCATCACTGGGTGCCCTATTCGATCGTCGAGCCGCACGGACGCGAATTGTGGCTTAACATGTGGCGGGAAGGAGCAAAGGACTGCCTGAACATGACGGCACCCGTCGACCGCCATCGCCCAGACGGAGAATCGGCACCCGTCCGTTTTCGCCCTTGGTGCTACGAACTGATGAACGAACCCGCCGTCTTTGACGAAAGTCCGTACATGAAGGAACATTTCGCCAAGGAAATGCGCAAGAAGTTCGGGGATGCCGTTCCCGAGCCCGGCTCCGTGAAGGAACGCGTCGAATACGCGAAATTCAACGAGGCTTGCTTCGCTTCCCTTCTCGAAGAAGGCTCCCGAGCCATCCGCGCCATCGATCCGGAGGCACGTACCTGCTTCCAACCCTGTACGATCCGTACACGCGGCCTCGATCTGTTCCGCGCCAACTCGGGAATGCAGGCCGTCTGTTCGCCGACCGGCGGACGCGGCATCATGGAGGCCCACATGCTGCGCGGCATGGCCGACGGAAAGCCGATTCTCGATTCCGAAATGTATATCGGCAGCTCGACCAACTCGATCCGAAACGCCTTCATGGACCAATATCAGCGCGGATTCAATGTTTCCTATATGTTCAAATGGTCCCGCCGCCCGTGCGATTGGCGCCGCGTCCGTAAGGTCGTCGAAACGGAAGGTCCGCTCAAAGGCAAGGAAGTCTGGAAAATGTGGCCGGAGGAAACCTTGAAGCATGCGCTCAAGCCCAGTGCCTACAACTTCATGAATCCATATCGCGTCGGTACGGATCAACTGCTCGGCATCCGCATCGCAAAACGCGATATTCTGGATGTCAACGAATTCTTTACGCCGCGCGACCGAGGCGTCGCCAGAGAGATCGCCGTCCTCTTTTCGAGTCCGACGGAACGCCTGGCCCAATGCGCGGGACGCTTTGGCTACCGCATGTTCGACCAGGCGATTCTAGGGGCGGATTACGCCCATCTCCTCCCCGATGTCGTGTACGAGGATCAGCTGACCAACTCCCTCGATCGTCTTTCCCGGTACAAGATTTTGGTGGCGGCCGGCGTCGATGCCGTCTACCCGGGCACGGCAAATACCATCCGCAAATGGGTGGAGGCGGGCGGTTCGCTCGTGCTGATCGGCGAAACAATGGGACTGGACGAATACGGAAATGCGGCACCGGATGCGTTCCCCGGACTGCAATCCGGCGAAACGTTCGAAAGCGAGGTGGTCACGCTCCGGATTTCGGGCGTCGAAATGAGCGCCAGCGCATACGGAAAAACGCCGGTGCAGGATGACTGGGAACGGTTGGACGGAACTCCGGAGGGACCGTTTGTCGTCCGTAAGCGATTCGGCAAGGGAATGGTCTGGTATGCCAATGCGAAAATGCCGTCCGACTCGATTGGCCGCTTGCTGAAGCTCGCCGGCGCCATTCCGTGCGTCCGGACGGAAGACGCTCTCGCCTCCGAACCGAAGGAGCTTTCCGGTATCGAGGTTCATCCCGCACGGCGCGGCACTCTGGACGCCTATCTCGTGACGGCCCGCACGCTCGGCACGCAAGTCGTCCGCTTCCGTCCCATGAAAAAAACGCCGTATCTCCTGCAGCTTTGGACGGGTCCCGCACCAACGCCGTCCGCACGGCATCCGCGCTATCGCGATCTCGTGCAATACCGCCAGCCGTTGTTGCCGGATGCCGACGGGTCGTTCGTTCTCGTCCTTCGCCCGGGTAACTGCGTCTCTCTCGTCGCCGGTACGGAGGAAGAGCTGCTTTCACGCTATCCGAAAGAATCCGGCAGCATCTGGCTTCCGCCACTGTCCGCCGCCGATCATCTCGCCCTCGGAAAAGAAAGGGTCGATCAGGAAAAAAAGGCGCGCATCGCGAACAGACCCGCCTTCACGGTCGATCCGGATCGTACCTGGCCTTTGGATTTGCGCCCGTTTGCAAACCGCCGCTTCGTGGATAAGGTGGCAGACGACGGAAAAGACGGCTGGACGGATCAGGGCGCTCAAATGTGCCTGACGGATACGCCCTGGGGATTGACCAATTGCAACGGTATCATGATGGATTTCATCCGCTACGACCAAAACGACAACCGCGATTGCATCGTCATGGCCTCCAAACGCCTGCGTCCCGCACCGGAAGGACATCCCCCCTTTCCGGAAGAGATCAAGGGCATCCGTGTCGATGCAAAGGTTTCGAATCTCTATTTCCTCCATGCCATTGCCTGGGGAATGCTGAACAAGATCGAACCTGCCATGACCTATCGCTTCAACTATGGCGACGGCAGCACGGTAGAGGTCCCCATCCGGAATTTCCGCGAAATCTGGGATTGGGGATATGTAGCCCCGACGCAGGAAATGAAGGAAAACGGCTGCTTTGCCGGCTGGAACAATGCGAAAAACCAAGGTCTATACGTTTGGCGTTGGCAAAATCCGCACCCGGAGAAGCTTCTTTCTTCCATCGATATCCGCTCCGGAAACGGCGATCAGATTCCGCTCATCGCCGCTGTTACGGCTGAAAAGCCGCACCCCGATTCCATCCGGATTTCGTTTCCGGAAGACGTCCGCTCGCTTTCCACGGACAAAGGAATCAAGGCGGAGAAAAAGGACGATGCAATCTCCTTTATCCTCTCCGAGCAGGCAAGCGGATTTGCCGGCGGCCGTATCGAATGCGCCGACATACCCGTTCCAAAGAACGGAAAGAAACTTTCCCGGCTGACGCTGGAGGTGAACAAAACCCCCGATCCTTGGGGCGTCTACCATGAAAACCCGACTCCGCAAATCGCTTTGATTTGCCGCGATAAAAACCGGCAGACCTTCGAGACGGCCTATCAGGTCCCGCACCATCCGAAAAACGGAGCGCCGTTCTACCGGGCCGATTCCGATGAATCAACGTGGCAAAAGGTCTTTCTGGATATTCCCGCCTATCGGATCGACGATCGCGCGGAAACGATCTGCGGCATCGCCATCCAATTCCAATTTCCGTATTTCGCCTCCTCCGAACGCTCCGGTTTGTCTCTCCGCGCCCTCCGATTCCAAATGAAGGAAGACTGAAAATAGCCGTTTCCGCGCCGTTTCTCCGCTCTTTCTAAGTGCCGCTCCGCGCCAATTTGCCCACACCTGTCCGCTTGCCATCATCGCAACAGTCGGATAGACTGCGGCTCCATGGAAACGATCAATTGGACTGATTTCGGCAATCTTCGCGTTCTCATTGCGGTTCGTCTGGCGCGATGCGAAGAGGAATGCAGACGGAAAGCCGCTGCACGGGAAACCGCCGGCGCCACGCGCTATTCCATCTCCGCAACCGGTTCCGGCGACTCGTTGGAAAGCATCCGAAAATGCCTTATCGGAAAACAACTTCCCGACAATCGACCGCATCCGCCGAATCTGAGAGCGAAAGACCCAAGCTTTTCCGCACGAATCATGCTTGCGGTAAATGACCGCTTCGCCGGAAACGCCCCGGCTGTCTACAATGCGGCAAAATCCTCCCGTCAGACCTATTCCCAAATCATTTCCGACGAAACGCACAAGGTCGACAAGACAACGGCCATCCGTTTCGCCTTCGCCCTCCAATTGTCGCTGCAAGAAGCGCATACCCTGTTGAAAAGCGCCGGCTTTGCATTCAGCAGCTCCGATCGGCGCGATTGTATTTTGCAAGCCTGCCTGGAAGCCGATCCTCCCGTTTGGAATCTCGATACGGTCAATCTCCTGCTCAAGGAATACGACGTCGATTTTCAATTCTAACCGCCCGGACGGTGCGCCCACGCCATCGCCGTGCGTCCCGTTGCGCGGCTTGGTATCCCGCGCCCCGTTGCCGCACGCACCGCCCGTGGCTCGTGGTGCGGCTTTTCCGTTTTCCACGCCCGTGCGCACCCCTCGTGCGGCTTGGCGGTGCGCACCCCTCGTGCCCCGTTGCCGTGCGCACCTCTCGTGCCCCGTTGCGGTAGGGCGCGATGTCCCCATCGCGCCGCCGCGCCACGGCGCGGTGCGCGGCTTGGCCATCCCGCGATATTCGCGTGCCCCGTGGTCGTGCGCACTCGCTGTGCGCCGTGGCGATAGGGCGCGATGGTCGGCCGCCGGGCCTCCCGGCTCGCGCCGCCACGCCACTTCCCGTGGGGGCTTCCCCACCCTCCTCGCGCCTGTCAAGCCTTTTCCGGCGAAAAAGAACGAATTGTCAATTATCAATTGACATTTAGAAACACGACGAAAATATCGCCGATTATTTGTTATATTTCTGTCAACAGACCCCTATTTTAAAACATTCAATTCTAAACATGAAAACTACAAAAATCTTTCTTTGTGCGCTTATCGTCACATTTCTTTCGGGATGCACCTCGCTAACCTTTCAAGAGAAAAACACAATTCGCAGTCTTAAATCAAAAGGCATCACTGTTGATAAACCCGTTGGACCGTTCGATAAGCCCGCAAGTGGTTTAACTGCTGGATTGTTAGGGATTCTCCCTGGTGGAGGAAACTTCTATTTAGCGACTGGAAATGGTGCCGACAGCTCGCAATTTGTATACGGTTTTATTAATCTACTGTGTTGGCCCATTTCTGTTGTTTGGCAAATTCCACAAGCCGTTGTTGACGCAAATACGATTAATCATCGCGAATTAGTTTACTTCTATACGTTTGATGAGGGCGGAGTTGAAGCACTAAAAGAAGAAGGCTATACAATTTCAAACACTGGTAAATTGGTAGAAAATAAAGACAAAGAAGATTAAAATCTACCTGCAGGAAACCGACGATACGGACCTTGTTCTGCGCTCCATCGTCAGCACCCTCAAACATAACGAGCGCGCCGAGCGCGCGGCTTGACATCCCGCGCCCTTACCCGGGCGCACCGCCCGTGCCCCGTGGTGCGGTCCCGTTGCGGTAGGGCGCGATGTCCCCATCGCGCCGCCGCGCCTCGGCGCGGTGCGCGGCTTGGCATCCCGCGCCTTTGCCGCTCGGCGTGGCGGTGCGCCCCGTTTCCGGAGCGCTGGGGGTGACCGGACGCCGCGCCCTGCGCGGCTATAGGGGGCGCACGGAGACGCCCC
>JAEDLN010000276.1 GCA_016295275.1 Kiritimatiellia bacterium | reverse complement strand
GATGATTTCGTGGAGGGAATCGACCGTGAGCGGCTCGATGTAGGTGCGGTCCGCCATCTGCGGATCGGTCATGATCGTCGCGGGATTCGAATTGACGAGGACGATTTCGTAGTTCTCCCGGCGCAGGGCTTTGCAGGCTTGACACCCGGAATAGTCAAATTCGCAGCCTTGTCCGATGACAATGGGACCGGAGCCCAGGAGGAGGATTTTCTTGATATCAGTGCGTTTCGGCATGGGATGATGCGGAGCGATCCGTTAGGAAGGAGGAGGAGGGGATCATGCGAAGGATGTGTGACGGGAAACGGGGCGTTTTGCTTTTTTTATTTTTTCGTTTTTGTCGTTGGTGGTTGTTTTGCGCGCGGTGTGTGCGGTGTGCGCGTGCGTTTGTGCGTTTGTTTCCGCCGCCGTGTGCCTCGGCGGGGAGGAGGAACGCCCGTTTTCAAGGGGGAAAATTGTAAGCAAAAACCGGCAACTCACAAGATGTTTTTGTGAGGGAAGGAAAAAGAGGCGAAAAAAACGCCCTTTCCGCGAGAGGAAAGGGCGTTGCGCGTCAGAGCTCTCCGGCGGCATTCTTTTTCCGGGCCAGCCAGGCGGGAAACGCCTGCGACCAGACAATGGGATCGACCGGTTCCCAGCGCGTGAGCTCCGTGGAAGTGGCGACGAGTTGGCGGCCTTCCTCGAAGGAGGAGAGTTCGCCGAGCCCGACGAGCTGGACGATGGCATTGCCCATGGCTGCGCCTTCGATGGGTCCGCAGGTGATGCCGATGCCGAGCGCATCTGCCGTAAAGCGGCAATGCATCGAATCGCGAATGGCGCCGCCGATGATGTGCAGCACCGAGCGCGGATGGCCGGTGAGCATGGCCAATTCGTTCCAGACTTCGCGATAGCGCATCACGATGCCTTCCATGGCCGCACGGTAGAATTCGCCGTGGGTGCGGGGCTCGGGCTGATTGGTGAGACGGCAGAATTCGATGATCTTCTCCGGCAGGCGGCCGGGTGTCATGAAGGCGGAATAATCGGGATCGATGAAGGAGCGGAACGGCTCGGCGGCTTCCGCCTCGCGCATCATTTCCTCGTAATCGGGGGCTTTGCCGCCGACGGTCCACGCGCGGCGTAGCTCCTGGATCATCCACATGCCGGTGCAATTCTTCAGAAAGCGGAATTGTCCGTTGACGGCACCTTCGTGCGTATAGTTGAGCTCGTAGGCGTTGTCGGTCGCGATCGGGGTCGGCGTTTCGACGCCCATGAGCGCCCAGGTTCCGGTGGCGAGATAGCCCCAATCGGTAGCGGGATCGGCAGGTACCGATGCCACGGCACTGGCGGTATCGTGTCCGCCGACGGCAATGACAGGCGTATTTTCCAGCCCGGGAATGCCGCATACCTTGCCGAGAACCGTTCCCGGGCGAATCGGACGGGACAGAAGGCGCGATGGAATCCGAAGGATATCGAGAAGCGAACGATTCCAATCGCCCGTCTGCAAATCGATCAGACCGGAGGTGCTGGCGATGGTCGTCTCGTTTTCCTTGACGCCGCAGAGATAGTAATTCATCAGATCCGGCATGAACAGCAGACGATCGGCGCGGTCGAGCAGCGAACACGGCTCGTTGCGCTCGGCATGCAACTGGAAGATCGTATTGAAATCCATGATCTGGATGCCGGTCGTATTGTACAGATTGCGGCGTCCGACCGTATTCAGGACCTCGAGCGTATTGGCGGTCGTATTGCGCTTGTCCCGATAGATGTAGGGAAGCGAAAGCAACCGCCCTTCCGAATCGAGCAAACCATAATCGACGCCCCAGGTATCGACGCCGACGGCGGCAATCTCGCCGTATGTCCGGTAGGCTTGCGCAAGCCCGGAACGGATACTCTGCAAAAGCGACGGAACATTCCAATACAAATGCCCCGCCATTTCCACCGGCGTATTGTCGAATCGCGAAACGGTTTCAAGCCGGATCGCACTCCCATCGTAGAGCGCTGCCATGACCCGGCCGCTGCCGGCACCGAGATCAACGGAAAGTATCGTTTTCATAAGATTCACGCCGAGTATACTCCCCCTTCCCCAAAAACACAACCCGGCGGCGCGCCGCCAAGGGCAGTGGCTTGGCGGCTTGGCGGTGGGCGCCCTCGCCGTGCGGCATCGTGGTGCGCGCCCCGCCCGTGCCCCGTTGCGTGCGCACCGCCCGTGCGGCTTGGCGGTAGGGCGCGATGTCCCCATCGCGCCGC
>JAEDLN010000059.1 GCA_016295275.1 Kiritimatiellia bacterium | reverse complement strand
ACGCGACCGCCGCGGAAGTGGTATGCTTCGATTGCCGAATCCGTACCGTGTCCGGCGGCTTCTGGTGCGAATTTCTGGACGAACAGGCTTGAAACGAGGGCACCGGTCGCCGGCAAGAAAAAGAGGAGCCACGGCCGGATCGATTGCGTGATTTTTGGCAGATGAAAGGGTTCCGGTTCGTTAGCGGCACCTTCCAGCACAACGCCGCAGAGTTTTCCGAGAAACAGCCAGTTTGTAAGTTGCAGCAACGACGTCAAGAGAAGTGCGCCGCACCCTGCAAAAAGACCGACCACCACCGAGAGAAGAAGCATCCGAATGATGCCGATGCCTTCGGCGTCCGGAGCCTCGCGAAATCGTTTCGAGAAAAAAGCGAAGCGTTTGTACAATCGGGAAAACATAGGACAAATGGGAGCGAAATCGTTTTTTGGGGGCGGAACCGGTTTATAGATTCGAACCGATGCGCAGGAGCTCGGGCGGAAGCCGATTTAGCAATGCTGCGGCGGCATTGGCGCGGGCTTCGCGTTTGGTATGTCCGGAACCGGTTCCGGACCAATCGCCGAGCGTCACGGAAACCGTGAAGACGGGACTGGAGTCCGGACCTTTGCAATCCAAGTCGGCGTAGAGCGGCTCGCAAGCGAAACTGCGTTGGGCAATCGTTTGAAGGAACCCGCGCGGATTGGTTTTCCAGGGCGGTGCCGCATCCAATGATTTGAGATCATCGCCAAACAGGCGGAGAAAGACCTCGTTGACGGCGTTTAGTCCGCCGTCCAGCCAAATGGCGGCCAGCACGGATTCGACAAGATCCGCGAGGTTGTGCGCATTTGCGTTTCCACCGGTCATCTTTGCCCCTTTGTCGAGGAGCAGATAGGGACCGAAACCGAGCCGGGTGGCGACACTTGCGAGATGTGCGCCCGATGCGATTTGGGCACGAAGTGTCGTCAGGACGCCCTCCTGACAATCCGGAAAGTTTCGATAGACGTAGTCCGCCAGAAGGAGGCCGAGAACCGCATCGCCGAGAAATTCGAGACGCTGATTATGCGTTGCGGCGGGATTTTGGAAAACGTAGGACGGGTGTGTAAAAGCGGTCAGCAAAAGGGACGGATCGTGAAAACGATATCCGAGAGCGGCCTCGACGACGGAACGAAAAGCGACCGTTTCATCCGGGCTTCTTTCAAGAATCGATCCCGGAGGAGATACCGGAGTACCGGTTGTTTTCTCGGAATGCGTTGGCATGAGACGTTTTTAGCGATTATGCTTGGCTCCGGCCGAGTTCGCGATCGAAAATCTCGTCGATATGGCGATAGCTGTTTTCGGGGCGGCAAATCTCGTCGATATCGGTTGCCGAAAGGTATTTGGAAACGGCGGGATTTGTTTTCAGGAGTGTCGGATAATCGGAATCCTCCGCCCAGGACTGCATGGCGAGTTTCTGCACCAGATCGTATGCCTCTTCGCGCAGCATGCCATGGGCGACGAGGGCCAGCATCGCGCGTTGGGAATAGACCAGGCCGTTGCTCATATTCATGGAGCGGATCATGTTCTTCGGGTGGACGATCAGGCCGCGAATGATAAAGGTAATCCGTTCGAACATATAATCGAGCAAGATCGTGCCATCGGGGATGATGACGCGTTCGGCGGACGAGTGGGAGATGTCGCGTTCGTGCCAAAGGGCGATATTTTCCATTGCCGTAACCGCGTATCCGCGCAAGACACGGGCCAGTCCGCAGAGATTTTCGCTCTTGACGGGATTGCGCTTGTGCGGCATGGTCGAGGAGCCCTTTTGACCTTTTCCGAATGGTTCTTCCGCTTCGCGGAGTTCCGTGCGTTGGCAATGGCGAACCTCGGTTGCGATTTTTTCGATGCATGCGCCGGTAATGGCGATAGAGGTCATCAGTTCCGCATGGCGATCGCGTTGCAGAACCTGGGTCGAAACGGATGCGGGGACGAGGCCGAGCTTTTCGCAAACGCTTTTTTCGATTGCGGGGGAGATATTGCCGTAGTTTCCGACTGCGCCGGAGAGTTTTCCGACGCGCATGGTTTCGGCGGCTTGTTCCAGGCGGCGGAGGCAACGGGACATATCCGAATGCCAAAGAAGGAATTTCATGCCGAAAGTCGTCGGTTCGGCGTGAACGCCATGCGTACGTCCCATTACCGGCGTATGTTGGTATGTCCGCGCCTGTTCGGCGAGCACTTCGATAAACGTGCGGCAGTCTTTCAGGAGAATGGCGAGTGCGTCACGGATATGAATGGCGTAGGCGGTATCCACGACATCGGTCGACGTCAAGCCGTAGTGGAGCCATTTCGAATCCTCGCCCAGCGATTTTGCGACCGTCCGCGTAAAAGCGACGACATCGTGGTTGGTGGACTTTTCAAGTTCGAGGATATCGTCAACCGTGAAGGTGGCATTTTTGCGCATACGGGCGGCGGTACCTTCCGGAACCGTCCCAAGCTTTTCCCAGGCCTCTGTTGCCGCCAGTTCAACCTCGAGCCAAGTTTCGAATTTGTGCTGCAGCGTCCAGATGGCGGCCATTTCCGGGCGAGAATAACGATCAATCATAGGGAAAAAAGGAAGATGGGTGAAAGAGAATGCGAAACGGAAAACAAGCGATGTTGGATTCCGTTTCGCGAATGGTGTGGGGGAGATTAGCCGAGCTTGCGACCGTGTCGAAGGATGATGTCGTCGCGGTCGGGACCTGTCGAGAAGAATGTGATAGGGACTTCCAGCTGTTCTTCGATGAATGCGACATAGTCGCGTGCGGCTTGCGGAATTCGATTCCAGTCGCGGACGCCGCGGATATCGCATTTCCAGCCCGGCAGAACCTTTAGGACCGGCTTTGCCTTGTAGAGATAGGGCGTGGCGGGGAAGTAGTCGATTTGTTTGCCTTCGACCTCATAGCCGACGCAAACGGGGATTTCGTCCAAATAACCGAGAGCATCGACGAGGGTCAATGCGATTTCCGTTGCGCCTTGCATTTGGCACCCGTATCGCGTAGCCGGAACATCGAACCAACCGACGCGGCGCGGGCGACCTGTCGTAGCTCCGTATTCGCCTTTGTCTCCGCCATGGTTCCGAAGCAAAACCGCCTCATCGCCAAAGATTTCGGAAACAAACGGACCGGCACCGACGGCACTCGAGTATGCTTTGACGACCGTAATGATATCCTTGATTTCGTATGGCGGAATACCGGCACCGATCGAAGCGTATCCGGCGAGAGGCGAGGAAGACGTCACCATCGGGTAGATTCCGTGATCCGGATCCTTCAGCGTTCCGAGTTGTCCTTCCAGTAGGATTCGTTTTCCTTGGCGCACCGCCTCGCGGAAGAACCGATTCGTATCGCGTGCGTACGGGCGGATGATTTCCGCCAGTTCCGCCAGTTCCCTCTTGATTTCAGCGGGATCGAGAGGAGGGCGGTTGTAGATGGTCGTCAAGAGCGGATTTTTACGGTCGCAAAAGAGCTTGATCCGATCATCCATTTCATCCAGAAAGAACAACTCGCACACTTGAAAACCGATTTTCGAAAACTTATCGGAGTAGAAGGGGGCGATACCGGATTTGGTGGAGCCGAAGCTGCCTTTGCCGAGGCGCTCTTCCTCAAGCGCATCCAGATCCTTGTGGATATCGAGCAGGACCTGGGCCCGATCGCTCACGATGATTTTCGGGAAAATGCCGGCCTTGTGCAAGTCATCCAGCTCTTTGGCGAATGCACGGATATTCAACGCGACGCCGGGACCGATGACATTTGTCACGTCGGGATTGAAGCTGCCGGACGGGAGCAGATGCAAAGCGAAACGTCCGAACTGGTTGATGATGGTATGACCGGCGTTGCTTCCGCCTTGGAAACGTACGACAATGTCCGAATTTGCCGCCAGCAAATCGGTCATTTTTCCTTTCCCTTCGTCGCCCCAATTGGCGCCGACAATTGCTGTTGCCATGGTATGAATCTCCAGGTGAATCAAGAAGGGGAATTCTTCCATATTTTCCGCGGAAAATCAAGGAATATCCGGGTCGGTCGCTTGCCGGAAAGTTGCAGAATGCAATGGCGCACCCCGGGACGGGTGCTCCAAGCGGTTCGCCATCCGACGCGGCGCATCGTCGTGCAACCCCGGCGCGACCGGGCGCGAGTCGTCGGGGCGGTGGCGAATGGGGGGCTGAAATGGAAAAGCGGTGAAAAAAAACAGAGCGGATGGGGTGCATCCGCTCTAGGGAGGAGTCCCGTAACGAAATTTCGCTAGGGCAGGAGCGTAACGAGAGCGCAATCGGAGGCGGTATCGCGGAGCCCGGCGCCCCATGTCATGACGCCATGGCCGGCGGAGGAATCGGCATCGTGGAGTTGGATGTTGCAACCGAAAGATGCGCCCGCCGTCGGTGTGAAACCGGGAATTTCGCTCCAAGGGATTTTCAGCGAGTATGTCGTTTTCGTTCCCTCGCGGGTGATTGAAACGGCGTAGGTCGAGGAATCCTTGGCCAATTGTCCGTCTTTGGCACCGAGGCTGTATGCTTTGGGGCGGAAGACGGTGCAAGTACCGGAGCCGCCGCCGGGGGATGCTTTCGAGACGTACCAGCGGATTTGGTCGTTTGCCGGACCTTCGATTCCCATGCGCGGAAAGATGCAGAGGGCGATCGCGTCACCGGCAAGCGTTTCGAGTCCGGAATCGGATGTGACGGGTTTCGTGACGAATACGTCATCAACAACGGAGCATTGGAAGAGCAGTCCGGCGTCATCCCAGGAGAATTTTGCTTTTCCGGCGAGATTTTTGGGCGACCAGCGATAGCCGTCGGAGGCGGTAATCTGGTTATCGCAGAGAAGGGGAATCTGATCGCCGTCGGCGGAGGCTTTTTCGCCGCGGGGCGCGAATGCCACGAAATCGGAGCCTTTGTAGAGGGTGACCATGACATTGTCGTAGAGGGCAAAACCGCCATTCGGGAGACCTTTCCCGACCGGTGTAAAGGAGAAGAACGTCGTATCGGTTGTCGAGTTGACCTTTTTGGTAAGCAGCCTCCAGTAGGTCGTTCCATTTCCGCCTGTCGAGAAGACATGCGGCATCATCCAGGTTTTGGTCGGTTTCTTGAGATAGTTTTGACCGATATTGGAGCCTGCCTCCATTTTGCCGGACCATACCCATGCGGAGTAGAGGTAGGTTTGTCCCGGGATAGGGATGGTGAGGTTTTGGTTGGCATGGACATAATTTCCGGTACCCTTCAGACGCAGCACATGGTTTTGCGGATCGTCCGGTGCGGTTGCACGGGTAGCGGTGCCGGACCATGAAGTCGGCGATTTTCCATCGGTGCCGGCTTCCATGGAGCCGTTTTTCAGCAGATTTCCGATGGAAGAATTGTCGATCGTATAGATGACGAACGGCAGTCGGACGGGAGGTACGCCATCGGCGGCAACCGTAAGGGAAGCTTCCGTAACGGGGGAAGGCTTTTTGTCGGGAGCGACGGAGAAGAGGATTTCGACCACGGTTTCGGCGCCGGGGGCAAGCTTCTTTTGGATCGGGGAGGCGGAGCCGCACCATTCGGGGCGTGCGGGTTCGAGGGTAATTGTACGGGTTGTATCGTACGGGTTTCGAATCCGGACGGGGACGCGAACGGTTCCATCTGAGGAGAGTTGCGCGATGCATTGCGGTTTTGCGACGGGAACCGCAGAAGAACCGATGCTTGCCACGCAGTAGAGCGAGAGTGCGTCCAAGTCGAGATTTTCGACGATGACGGGCATATAGGATGCGGTGACAAGGCCGTTTGCGGCGGCGGAGGTTCGGCCTTGATGATCGGTTACGGATGCGTGCGCGGCCTTTTTCGCCAACGGGAGGCGAAGCGAGGCGGTGCGGTTCTGTTCGGTCGTTCGCACGAAAAGGAGTGCCTTTCCGTCTGCGGCTTTGAACAAGTGGGCGGGGCAATCGCCGAGGAAGAATTTCCCGATTGGCTTTGCGTATGCCAGTTTGGACTGGACGACGGCGAGCGTGACGGCAACGGGGCGTGGCGTATGCCGATCGAGGAGGTAGGTCCAGTTTCCGGCGGCCTGCGGCGATCCTCCGAAGTAAACGACCATTTCCGCTCCGGAGCAGAGTTCGTCCGGCCACCGGGTCATGACATGGAGCGATTGCGAGAGCGAGTGGGAGAGGGTTTGAGCGGCGTCCATTTTCCAGACGGAGATACCGTTTGCGGTTTCGTTATCGATGACGGAAACATTGCGGATATCTCGCACCGCGAGATCTCGTTTTGCCTCTTGGACACCGGCGTAGTCCGAGTAATGGACGGGAAGGAAGTCAATGGAATCAGCTACACCGGCATTGAGAAGGTCGATCCGGTAGTTATGAGGCCAAAGACCGCCTGCAAGCTGGATTTTGAGCGACGGATCGATCGATTTTGCCGCTCTGGTTCCGACGCGGCAGATATCGCGGTAGTAGGAAACGGGGTCCTGGCAAAGTTTGCCGGGGACGATTTCGTTCAGCCATTCAAAGCCCCAAAGCTTACCCTTGTATCGTTTCGCGATGACGGAAACGATGTTTGCCCATGCCTTGAGATCGAAGGGGGAGGGTTCGAAGCCGGCCGAGAAGATTCCGGACGGGAGCGACCAATGGGGAGGCGCCTGCAAGCTGAGCCACGGGGCCAATCCGGCTTCGGTATTGGAGCGAATCGTCCGGTCGAGTCCGGCGAAGGTATAGAAAGCGGGGGAGGGTTGGAGTCCCTTCCAGCCGGTGAAATGTCGGACATACGAGAAACCGAGCGAAGCGGCGAGTCGGGAATATTCGGGGGTCGTGACGTCGGTGCAGCCGAATGGCGTGCGTTTGGAAGGATTGCGCGTAAACGAAGGAATGGTTCCGAAGAACGTGTATTCGCTTCCGACATCGGGCACCTCGAGTGTTGCGGAGAAGGTTCCGTGTTCTTGGAAGCCGGTCAATTCGAGCGACTGGTTTTTGAGACCGGGGTTGACGGAGAAGGATTTTGTCCAGACCGTTTTGCCGTCCACATCGCGAACAGTCAGTGTGGCATTGTATTCTTTTGCGGCCGGTTCGGTTCCCCATTTCAAGTTGAGGACAGGGGGCTTGCCATACTGGAAAAGACCGCCGACGGATGCCGATTCGAGGAGGAACGTTTTCCCGTAGGAAGGCAAAATATCCGCCGCACCGCCGCGCCAATCCCATGGCCATCCCTTGCCGTCGGGGGAGATGAATTTGACCAGAAAGAAGAGGCTATTGTACCGATAGGAATCGCGAATCGGCCAAGAAAACTCGACCGTACCTTTTCCTGGCATGATTTCCCGGTATTGAATTCCGATGCCGGGAATACTGACATGCTGGCGGTTTTTGTTGACGACGCCGTCCGGGTTGTCGATCCACGGTCCCAGCGGCTGAATCATGATTTTCGTCTGTTTGGGTCCCCAGGTTTCGGACGGATCGAGGATATAGTGGACCTTGACGGCGAGCGTATCGCCGGGGCCGACGGGGCGGTCGTCCGTTTCGATCCAAAGGGCGCTTTTTTTCCAGGAGATGTCTTTCGGTGGGAGTGGATAATCCGGTTCGGCTGCTTTGCCGAGCGCGATTTGACAGTGAATCTCTTTCTTGCGGTTGTTGAAATTACCATCAGGCGAGAGGAAAACGGCGGCATCGATGTGGTTCATTTCATCCTTGACGGACGGTTTGTGCGCAAAGGACAGGGAGGAAGATGAACCGACCTTTTTCGGATTTGTCCAAGAGAGGAAACCGCCGTACCCGTCCACCTTCATCCAATGGAGATCGGCGGAAACGAGTTGCCCGGCGCCGACGCCCTTCTTAGGCGTAACGGTAATGTTCAGGGGCGTATTCGGGCTCCATTCCTTCGGAAATTCGACGATGCACCAGTCGGTCTCTTTTCGCATGCGGTCGTTTTGCGTCGAGGTATTTCCGGCGGGCGGAGCGGACTTCACGGAGAGGGGGATTTCCGCATAGGCGATTTTGACCTTTTCGTTGAAACCGTTTGGCGTCAGATAGGTAATCGCATTGATTTTCGCCATTCCGGGCTTTTGTTTTGGGGTATGGCGAAAAACGAGCTTTTCACCGGGTTTGGCCGGCTTGAGGGGAACCCATGAGAGGGTTCCGCCCCAAGCGTCGATTTTATGCCAATGCAATTCGCTTGCGACCTTCATGCCGGATGGAATGCCGGCTTTGGGTATGACTTTCACGACAACGGGCGTTCCGGGAGCCCATTCGTCGGGAACTTCGATAGTCGCCCAATCCTGTTGGATGATTTTTCCCCATGCAGGAGCGAGCAGGAGTGCGGTAGTGATGGAGCAGAGCGAACGGAACATGCTGTGTGTATTTCGGACGTGGTGCATGGCGTAGACAGTGAGTTTTGAGACTCGGCGTATCTTCAACATCGTGGTACTTGTTTGGCGGTTTCCACCGTTGTTGCGGAAAGCGGAAGCGGTCAGACAGGTTAGAAAAAGAGGAAGAATGTCGAAGGCAATGGGGACTGGAAGGCGCCAATATCGATCTTGTTATTGGCGAGACGGGGTCTTCCGGCGAGGTCGGTATCGGGAATGGCGAAGGGGATATCTAGCGTACCAAAACCTTGAAGTCCGATCGCGGAGCGAAAATCTCCCGCGTCTGCATTTCTGAAGAATGTTCCTGCGTTTCCGGTCAGGCAGCGTTCGTTGATGGCCGTATCGGTATCGGTCGCGCACGCCACGAAGCAAGCGGCATTCGCGGCGTTGCTCAGCCAAGCGTTCGTCGTCGAATTCGGGTAATACGCGGACGTGCATTCGGCGACAACCGTATTGAGAATCCGTGCAGTCCCCGTTCCATTGTAGATACCGCCGGTTGCGGTTCCGATGCAATTGTAGATCGTGCAGTTGACGATGGTCGGGTTTACGGTTGTGGTCGAGGTTTTGTCCGCGTAAATCGAAATACCGCCGACCGTTTTCGGGTTTGTGAAGTTGCTTAAGGCGGTCGTTCCCGTAATCATCGAGTTTTCGAAGCGTCCTTTTTGGATGAAGACGGGGGCGCTGTTACCCGCCCATGGATTGTCATTTGCAATGTAGCAATCTTCAACGCGGCAGTGCGTGACGAGGCTGGAATTTCCCATGATGGCAAAGCCGGCTCCGCTGGTATCGTAACCGGAGCATTCCGCCTTCCGGGCGACGCAGTTCGAAACAGAACCTTCATTCACCAGGAAGGATGCTCCTCGGGTCGAGTTGTTGTTGAGTTTTGCATTCTCGATGGTGATGTTCTGCACGCGGGCATCGGGAGATCCGAGGATAAAGCCGCGGCAGAGATAGCCGTCGTTCCGCAAACGGGTAATGACGACATCATTCGGATTTCCGGAGACGCCGCAAACGGCAATGGTGTTGGTGAGGCAGATGGTCGTCGCATTGGTGTATGCACCGGGATTCATGAATAGCGTACCTTCGCGGAAACTGTCGAGCGTTTCCATTGCCACGACCATCGTCTGACGGGGTGCATCCGGGAGATAGCCGGAATTGGCGTCATCGCCGTTCGGATCGACGTATTGCACGGGGGTGGCGATTCCCTCCGGGAGAAAGAGCGCACGGAGCTCGGTCGGCTTGTAGCAATTGATACTGAGGATTGGATTTGCGGGATCTTTTATTTCCGTATTGCCGATCCATTTGTAGAATGTCCAACCGGGGGCGGGGGTTGCCGTCAGAGTGATGACTTCTTCGGAGAAGTGCGATCCGGAGATGCCCTCGGGAAGGACGGTGGAAGGTCCTTCGCTGGTGTCGACCGTCAAGGTGCTGGAAATATTGAATTTCCAGACCAGTTTCATTGCCGTGCCGGTTTGAACCAAATCGAATGTGGCGTCTGTTCCCTCGGCACAGAGTGTCCATTCGTCTTCTTCCGATTGACGCGAAAAGACGGAGTAGCCGATGTAGGCGAAGGGCGTTTCGGCAGTTGTTCCTTCCGATGCATCGATCGAAACGGGAATGATTTCGCCGGCTTGCGCCTTGGCGAGGCTGCCGTACCTGCCGTATGCCGGGCTGGAGGTTCCGAAGTTCTGGGGGAAGCCTTCGATATAGAGCAATGGAGAACAATTGAAAAATTCGAGTTCGGCGATGGCGACATAATCCGTGCCGTTGTTGGCCGAGACGGAGAAACGGTATTGCGTATAGACGCCGGGGGTGGGTATCTCATACAGGCGACGTTCGGCGTATCCCCATTCCGTTTCGAGTGTGCGTTCATCCAAAACAATCCATTCTTCCGTGTCGGCGTTTCGTCCGGACAACGTAAAGTTCTTCGGACTGCGGGTTTGACCGTTATAATCATGTTTTGCGCAGGAAGAGATGGTGTAGTGGGTTACCGAAGTCGCCTCCTCGAATGTGTAGACGAGTTCGGCGGTCGATCCCTTGGTGAGCCAGCGGCCCGTTGTTGCGTCGGAGGCGCCGAAATTGTCGTCAAACGCATTGGAAGGCGGGCAACTGTCGATTCCCGTTCCCGTCACGTTTCCCATGCCCGGAGACGTCAGATCGGTACAGGATTCGATGATGCTGAAATCGGATAAGGATGTGGTTGCGGCAAAAAGCGATGCCGTTAACCCTAGAACAAGTAGGGCGGAGAACCAGGGCTTTGTCATAGCGGAAGCTTTCTGTTAAGGGGGGAAAAAACGAAATAGATGCTAAGAATTCGGATTGAAAGGCTATATTTTTGGAAAAAGATTCTTCATCAAATGGATATTATCATGAGAGAAACAGAATTGTCAATCGTTTGATTCCGTCGGAAGATATCCGTACGGTGCAGAATGTAATGGCGCACCCGGGGACGGTTTCGTCACCGGGCGGTGGCGGGCAAGCATCGCGTCCTACCGCTAGGGCGCACGAGGGAGGATGCGCGGCGAGGAAGCGCCGCGTAGGGACGGGATCCCAAGCCGCAGGAGGGGCGGGAGGCCAAGCCGCGCACCGCGCCGATGGCGCGGCGGCGCGATGGGGGC
>JAEDLN010000058.1 GCA_016295275.1 Kiritimatiellia bacterium | reverse complement strand
GGCGCGGCGGCGCGAGCCGGGAGGCCCGGCGGCCAAGCATCGCGCCCTACCGCCAAGCCGCACGAGCGTGGAGCGCACGGCGATGGGGCGCGGGAAGCCAAGCCGCGCGGCGGGCGCGGGGGATGGGGCGTCGGGGCCGGTGGGGTGTCTAGATCATCGGTTTGTCGATGAGAGGAATGGAATATTCGGCGGCGAGCTTACGGGCCAGATCGGCGAATTTGGTTTCGACGAGATTTTTCGGCCAATGGGCATCGTAGCCGATAATCGCAGAGCAACCGCATTCTGCGACAATCTCCCAAAATTGCCTGTTTGGATAGTATCGTCCGGTCGACAATCCCCCGAGGTTGATTTCGGCCGGGATATTCTTTCGTTTGAGGAAGAGGCAGAGTCTGGCGTAGTGTTTCTTGTAAATCGCCGCATCGCCGACATAGTTCATGATATCGGGATGTGCGATATACAGATACTTGCCGGTGGCTAGGGCCTCGATGCACGTATCGACATAGAAAGCGAGATTTTTCTCGTCTGTCGTGGGAGGGACGACGGAAATCATCTCTTTATCGGGAACGAGGAAATGCTGTGCCAGGATGCGATAATCGAGAGGGACGGAGTCAAGGAGTTCGTCGTGGGCCTTTGCGGCGAGGGGAGAGAATTCGCATTCGAGACCGATTTTAATGTCGATTGTATCGGCATATCGGTCGCGAAGAGAAGCGAGGGAGGCATAGTAGCCTGCGAGTTGTTCCGGAAGCATCCGCATGGCGGAGACGTGTCCGTCTTCGAAACGCCAAGGGCAATGGTCTGCAAAGCCCAGTGTCGTAAAGCCTGCCCGGATTGCGGCTTCGACGAATTCCTCATCGGTACCGTATGCGTGTTTGCAACGGAATGTATGGGTATGATAGTTGATCATTACCGGAGAATCGAAGCGGGGTCGTGGCAGTGTTCCGCGACGAAATCGGCGATTTTTTTGATTTCGTTGGGGAGTGGGAATTTACGGGTCGGGAGTCCTTTGAGGGCTTCGATTCCGGGTTCTTTGACGGTGGCCTTTTCGCCGGCGGCGCGAATAACGGCATCGGGGAATTTCGCCGGAGATGCGGTGCAAAGGCAGATGATCGGGGAGTCGGTTTTTTGGGCGAGGGCGACCGACACGCCGACGGCGGAATGGGGGTCGAGCGTATAGCCGTACGCCTCGCTGAATTCGCGGATTGTGGCGAGCGTTTGCGTGGTATCGGCCCGGCCGGCGCGGAGCCATGGATCGAGGGAATCCTCTCCGGGGAGGGGCTCGATTTTGATTTCACCGGTTTTTGCGAAGGTTTCCATCCACGTCCGTACTTGAGCGGCATCGCCTTGGGCGTGGAGGAAGAGCCAGCGTTCGAAATTGGAGGCGATTTGAATGTCCATCGAGGGGGAGAGCGTTGGAACGACGGAGCTGCGGCTGTAGGAACCCGTGTTAAAGAAACGCGAAAGGATATCGTTTTCGTTGGTTGCCAGGATGAGTTTGTCGATTGGAAGGCCCATTTTGGCGGCGGTATACCCGGCAAAGATATCGCCGAAATTGCCGGTCGGCACGGAGAAGGAGACCTTTTTTGCGCCGGTCCGTTTCATGACGCGGAAAGCGGCATGGAAGTAGTAGACGACCTGTGCGAGGATACGGGCCCAGTTGATGGAGTTTACGGCACCGAGATGGAGAGCGTCTTTGAAGGGGAGATCGCGGAAGAGACCTTTGACGATCGACTGTGCGTCATCGAAAGTGCCATCGAGGGCGATATTGAAGACATTCGGATCGAGGACCGTCGTCATCTGCATTTCTTGCACGGGAGAGACTCGTCCGGCGGGATGCAGAACGAAGATGCGGATGTTTTTACGACCGCGTACGCCGTGGATTGCGGCGGAACCGGTATCGCCGGATGTGGCGACGACGATATTCAGCTCGCTTTTCTGTTTTCCGAGAATGTATTCGAACAGGTTTCCGAGGAATTGGAGGGCAACGTCCTTGAAGGCGTAGGTCGGACCATGGAAGAGTTCGAGAAGGTGGACGGGGCCGACATCGCGAACAGGGATGATTTGCGGATCGGCGTTGCCGGCGTCGTCGGTTTCGGAAACGGGGCGGAAGCGTTCGTAGGATTTGGCGATGATGCGGCGAAGATCTTCATCGGGGATATCGTCGCAGAAAAGGCGCATGATCTCGAACGCGAGATCGGCATAGGGGAGTTTGCTCCAGGCTTCCAGACGATCGGTCACATTCGGAAAGGATTCCGGAAGAAGGAGACCGCCGTCACGGGCGAGCCCCATCAGGACGGCATCTTGGAACGGAATATCGGAAACTTGACCACGGGTACTGCAGTAGCGCATAGAAAAGGAGAATGGGAGAGGGTGAAAAAAGTGGAAAAAGGGTTAGGTCAGACGGCGGTACAGGTTCAAACCGATGGCGAGGAAAGCCAGATTTGGAAGCCACGCTGCGAGGAAGGCGGGAAGGTATCCATGCTGACCGAAGAACTGAAGAGAAAGGGTGACACCGTAGAAGATGAAGAAGATGGCGAAGGTCAGCGCAATTCCGCGGAAGATGCTTTGGCGGGCTCCGGTGATACCGGCGGGGATTGCGAAAAGGGTAATCACGATGCACGTCCAAGGGGCTGCCAAACTATACCAGAAATCGACCCATTTTTCGTTGTTTCCGCCTGTTTTGCGGAGGATTCTGAACATATCGGTAGAGCCGAGATACATCCATTCCCGGTTTGCCAGCAGCATATCGTGCGGGGTTTCGGTAAATTCCGGGAAAGGGAAGAAAGATGGGACGGATTTTTTGCCGGCCTTGTCTCCGGCAATTCCGGCGTTGTTTTCCGGGATGAAATCGCCATTGGAAGTCAAGGCCGTAAAGGTCGGATTGGAAAGCCACCAGATGCCGTCGGCGTAGCGGGCGGAATCGGCGCTAATGACGGAGGATTGCGACTCGTCGATTTCCTGAGTAATGACGACATTTGTTTGCGCATTGGCGAAACCGGTCTCGTCGGAGGTGTCGACGGAGGCGAATCGCCACCGCCGGTTTTCGGTCACGAAGAGGAGATTTTCGGTCCGTTCGTGATCGGCGGCTTTGAATTGACTGCTTTTCATCTTATCCGACCATGCAGCCAGTCCGGGCGTCAGGTATTCGGCGGTTGACCAATCGAGCA
The DNA here is from genome assembly GCA_016295275.1 of Kiritimatiellia bacterium. GTDB lineage: Bacteria > Verrucomicrobiota > Kiritimatiellia > RFP12 > UBA3636 > JAEDLN01. The sequence goes on along the minus strand of JAEDLN010000058.1, from coordinate 7,811 downwards.
TTCCGACGATGAGGGCGACGAAGAAGAAGGGGAACGTCAGGCGGTGGAAGCTGATGCCGCTGGCGCGCATGGCGGTGAGTTCGTTGTGGTGCGACAGCTGCCACATGGAGTAAAGGGTTGCCAGCATGCAGGACGCGGGGAGGAACCAGTGCGAATACATGCAAATGACACCCGCGTAGTAGAGCAGCACCTTGTCGAAAGGCAAATCCGCCTCGATAAAGCGTGACAGCTGTCCGAACAGATCAAACAAAATGAAGACGCCGTTGAATGTCACGAGACAAACGAACAACGGGCCAACGAATTGACGAAGCAGATAGCGGGTGATGATACTCACGACAAAAGGCCGCGAAACGGAGAGTGGAGGAAAAGCGGAGACGGACGGGTTAGCATTCTATACAAGAAGAGCCGACGGGGAAAGTCCCCGTCGGCCCTTTTTCGAAACAATCGTTCTCGCGGGGACTTTCCTTTATGAAAGCGCGACGGGGACTGATTCGGAAGAATGAAATGGATTACAGTCCGAGGCCGGCAAGGTATTCGCGGGAAATTTTATATTCGACGAAGGGGTTTCCGGTTGCGATCCAGGAATCCTGTTCGACGATGAAGTCCTTCACGCCGGTTTTCTTGCAAGCCTTGATGATGACCGGCCAATCGATAGAGCCTTCGCCGACGGCGCGGAATTCGGGCTTGCGGTTGAAGATGCCCCAATCCTTGAAGTGGACCTGATCCATGCGTTTGGCGACTTTATTGACCCAGTTGACGGGGTTGTATCCGCCGCGGGCGCACCAACCGAGATCGAGTTCGGCTTGAAGGACCTTGGTATTTTCGTAGAGCATATCCAAGATGGTGGTACCGCCCTTGCCGCACTTGATTCCGAACTTTTCGAATTCGAAATCATGGTTGTGGTACTGGACATGGATTCCCTGTTTGGCGAAAGCCGTTGCATAGCCTTCGAATTCCTTGAAGAGCTTTTTCCAATCGGCGAGCGTCTTGATTTCCGAGGCATTGAGCCACGGAATTGCCACATAGGAGATACCGAGCTTCTTGCAGTCGTCGATTACCTTTTGGGTGTTTTCGCGGAATTGTGGGAGGGAGATATGGGCGCCGATCGGGGTCACCTTTGCCTTATCGCAGAGAGCCTTGACATCGGCCATGTCGATATCGCCGGGGAAGCCGGAGATTTGGACATAGTCGTATCCCATTTTCTTGACGCGCTTAAGCGTTTTGAGGATATCCTCGGGTGTTTTGAGATAATCCCGGAAGCCGAACATTTGGGCGGCAACTCTGTACTTGGTAGCCATAATGATCTTTTTGTAAAAAGGTTGTACGTCAAAAGTGGTAAACAACGGACTAAGGATATCACAAATTGCGGAATGCAACAATCTGTTTTTGCGCGTGCGCATGTAGACGGGTGCGAGTGGGGTGGGCGGCGCGGGCGAGTGGGGTGGGCACAGGCGATGTGGCGCGGCGGCGCGAGCCGGGAGGGTGGGGAGCCCCCACGGGCGGTGGCGGCCAAGCATCGCGCCTTACCGCAACGGGACTGCATGACAATAGGGCACGAGCGGTGCGCACGCAACGGGGCACGAGGGGGCGGCAACGGGGCACGAGCGGTGCGCACGCAACAGGGCGGCGCGGGCGGCGGGGAGCCGATACGGGCGGGGGACTTTTTCGACAATGGTTGTCGAATAGCGGGAAAAGATGATAGTATTTCGAGCATGATTGGCAAGATTCAGCAAACAACTTTACCGAATGGCAGCCGCGTAGTTACCTCGCAAATGGATACGGTTGAAAGCGTATCGGTTTGCATTGACTTCGGGGGTGGATCCCGTCACGAGAAACTTTCGGAGTGCGGATACAGCCATTTTCTGGAGCACCTCATCTTCAAAGGATCCGAGCGATATCCGACACCGAAGGCCATTTCGCAACCGATTGAATCGATTGGCGGGTCTTTGAATGCGTCTACGGGGTTGGAGCAGACAGGTTTTTTTGCGGTTGTGCCGTATGACGGATTGCCGTTGGCGTTGGACATATTGACCGACATGGTTTCGCGGCCGATTTTCGATCAGTCGAATGTGGAGTTGGAGCGGAATGTCGTTTTTTCCGAAATGAGGATGTCTTACGACGACGATTTCGACTATTTATCGCAACAAGCGATGCAAGGGGCCTGGCCTGGAAATGCGGTAGGGCGTCCGATTCTCGGCTCCCGCGAGGTTTTGTCGGAGGCGACGGCGGAGCGTCTGCATGCCTTCCGGCAATCGCATTATACGGCGGGGAGTGCCATTGTCGCGGCGGCCGGAAAGTTGGAGCATGAGCGATTGGTCGATCTGGTTCGGCCCTTTTTGGAGCAGTTGCCGCCGGGGCCGGTTCCCGGGTATCGGCGAGTCCGCAATCCTCCGCCGATGCAGCGGTTTTTCTGTGAGCGGAGGGACGCAACGCAAGTGCAGACCATTTTGACGTTCCGTTCGATTCCCTATTCTGACGAACACCGCTCGGAGCAGATGCTCTTGGCGATGCTTTTAGGCGGATCGTCGTACTCGCGTCTTTTCCAGAGTTTGCGGGAGCGTTCCGGGCTGTCGTACATGGTGGATTGCATGCCGATGCCCCTATCGGATTGCGGGGTGTTCCAGATTTTGGCGTCCCTCAATCCGGAAGGAAGCCTGAAGGCGATGCGTCTCTGTGCGAAAGAGTTGCGGTCGCTCTGTCGGAAACCGGTTCCGGCGAAAGAGTTGACTCGGGAGCTTTCCCGTGTTATTGGCGCCAGTCGCATCGGGGGAGAGTCTTCCCGATCGCAGATGGGGCGGATTCTGAAGGGGACTCGTCTATTGGGGCGGGTCGAATCGACGGACGAAGTAATCGAGCGGTTGCGCAAGGTGACGCCGGAATCGTTGCACGCATTTGCCTCGAATTTGTTTCGAAAGGAAAACCTGTCGCTTTCGTTGATTTTGCCGGAAACGGAGAAAAAGACAGGGGAAGAACATTTGGAAGCCTTGGAGATTTGAATCGGTGCCGATTTATACCTATGAAGCTTGCGACCCGTCGAAAGGGTGTGCGCACTGTCGTGCCGGGTTTGACGTCTTGCAATCGTTGCGGGCAGAGCCTGTAACGGTTTGTCCATCGTGTGGCGCGCCGGTGGAGCGTGTCATCAGTGTGCCGAATCTAGGGCGCAGCGAAGCCGCGCTGGACGATCGTGCGAAGGCTGCGGGATTTACGAAACTCAAGCGGATCGGCAGTGGCGAGTACGAGCGCCAGTATTAGTCAGGCGTTCGACATTCAACGATGCCTGTTCTTCGAAAACGGAGATAAAGACCAATGAAAGGAATAGTTTTAGCCGGAGGTTCCGGAACCCGTCTGTACCCCATCACCCTTTCGGTGAGCAAGCAGTTGCTTCCGGTATACGACAAGCCGATGATTTACTATCCGATTTCGGTGCTGATGTTGGCGGGAATCCGCGACATCCTGATCATCAGCACACCGACGGACTTGCCGAATTTCAAGCGGTTGCTGGGAACGGGCGAGCAATTTGGCGTACGGTTCGAGTACTGCGAGCAGCCGCGTCCCGAGGGATTGACGCAGGCCTTTTTGCTGGGGGCGGACTTCATAGACGGCGATGCCTGCACATTGGTTCTCGGCGACAACATCTTCTTTGGAGCCGGTTTCCGGGAATCGCTCCGGCGGGCCATGAAGACAGCCAATGACGGCGCCCATATTTTCGGGTGTCGTGTCAACGATCCGGAGCGGTATGGCGTCGTCGAGTTCGACGAAAATGGGAATGTGACCGGCATGGAAGAAAAGCCGGAGCATCCGAAAACGGACTATGCCATTCCGGGGCTATATTTCTTTGATTCGAATGTTGTCGAATATGCGCGTCGGGTGCGGCCCGGCAAGCGAGGCGAGTTGGAAATTACGGACTTGCTCCGGATTTACATGGAAGCCGGGAAGTTGAAGGTCGATCTTTTGGGGCGTGGACTTGCATGGCTCGATACCGGAACATACAGCTCGTTGTTGGAAGCCTCGAATTTTGTGGAAACGATCCAGAACCGCCAAGGACTCAAGATCGCCTGTCTGGAGGAGATTGCCTTTTTGAACGGATGGGTTACGAAAGAGCGTTTGTTGGAAGCGGGCCGTTCGATGTCCAAGAACGAATACGGACGCTATCTCGTGGCATTGGCGCAGGGGCAGAAAAATACGTAATCGAAACAGATCGGCTATTGTTATGGCATCTACGCGCCCCGGTGAAGAAAACCGGAACGAAGAGAAGACGCCGGCGTCTTCTGCGGCCGGCAAGAATCGGGCTCTCGCGTTTTTGAAACTAGGACTGAAGCTCGGTTTTACGGCTTTGCTGCTATGGTTGCTGTACCGCAAGATGGATTTGCAGGCCTTTCGGAGTTCGTTGCAGGAGCTTCGGTGGGAGTTGCTGCCGTTGTTCTATGCCATTGCGGTGGGCAATATGTGGATTTCCTCCGTGAGATGGAAGCTTTTTCTGCGAGCGGACGGGGTTGAGATTTCGACATCGCTTTTGTTCCGGAGCCACTGGATTTCGTCCTTTTTCAACTTTTTCCTGCCCTCGAACATTGGCGGCGACGTGTATCGCATGGCGGACATCGGTCGCCGGAGCGGGCGTCCGGTCGGGAGTGTCGCCTCGGTTTTTGCCGATCGGCTGGCAGGATTTGTCGCGATGTCCTTTTTGGGTTTTTTGTTTCCGCTGCTTGGTTATTCGTTGATTCCGCCGGAGAAGCGCATGTTGCTGTTGGTTCCGGCGGTGTTGTTTTTCGGCTTTCTGACGGCTGCGTTTCTGTTGTTGCAGCAACGGCTATTGCTCTGGTTTTTACGTTTTTTCCCACAACGGGTGCGCGAGCCCTTGATGCGGTTTGCGACGCGTTTTTTCGAATCGATTCATGCGTATGCGCGGACGCCGGCGGTGTTTTTGAAAGCGGTTTTGCTTTCCATCGTCTTTCAGTTTTTCGTCATTGTCGCCGTCTATGTCGTCGGGGCGTCCTTGCGGATTCCGGTATCCTTTGCCCCGTACTGTGTGTTTGTGCCGTTTGTCTGTCTCTTGGAATCCGTTCCGCTCAGTTTGAATGGCATGGGGCTTCGCGACACGGGCTATCTTTTCTTTTTTGAGGCGGTTGGCCTTGCCACGGCGGCATCGACCTCTGCGGCGTTATCGCTTTGTTATGTAACACTGACGCTTTTTTATGCGTTGGGTGGCGGTCTGCTGTTTTTGTTCCGGCAGTTTCTGCGGCGGGTTTAGCGAGAGTGCCGCGGAGAGAAAACTGCGGCATGCAAAACGCTCTGCGTGCGGGCGTGTCCAAGCGTATTTACGGGAGTCGATTTTCTCGTGATTGCAAAGAAAATGGCTTTTTGCTAGTCTCGCTTGCATCTCAAGGGGAGCCCACGGGTGTGGGATGAGAGGGAACCGAGCGGTTCCGACCCTTTGAACCTGGTTAGGTCATCAACCGACGTAGGAATTGAGAATATGAAAACAAGCGGTACGTCCGTCTTTTCGAACGGACTCATTTGGTTTGGAGCGGCAGTCTCCATTGCGGAAATTGAAGTAGGGACGCAGTTGGCGTCTTCGGCAACAGGCGGTCGATTCGGCACGGTTCTGTTGGCGATGCTGTTGGGGCATATTGCCGGAGGGCTTCTTCTCTTTGGCGTAGGGCTGATCGGTGCCGGAATGCGAATGAACGGCATGGACTGCGTGAAGGTACCGTTCGGCCGTATCGGGGCCTCGTTCTTTGCGGGCGCGAACGTGTTGCAGCTGATTGGCTGGACGGCTGTGATGATTGCGACGGGTGCGGGTGCGGCGCAAGCGTTGCTGCCGACGGTTCCGCTTTGGGCATTGTGTGTTTTCCTAGGCGTATTGGTTGCGCTTTGGATTCGCATTGGATTGGGAAATGCCGTTAAGTTGAACACGGTAGCGATGGCGCTCTTGTTCGTGTTGAGCCTCGTATTGTTTGTCCGGGTTGCAAGCGGAAACGGCGGTTCGGAGGTGTTGGAGGCAGCGGAGACGCCGCTTGGCTTTTGGGACATTGTCGAACTTTCGATTGCCATGCCGCTTTCGTGGTTGCCGCTGATTGCCGACTATACGAAGGAAGCGGAGCGTCCGGTTCCGGCGGTTTTCGCATCGGCGCTTGTTTATACGATTACCTCCTGCTGGATGTATGGCATAGGACTCTCGGCGGCGTATTGTCTAGGCAAGACGGATATCGGGCAGATCATGCTGTTGGCCGGGCCGGGCGTCATTGGATTGCTCATTGTGGTATTTTCGACGGTAACGACGACCTTCCTCGATGCGTATTCGGCCGGCGAGAGTGCAAAGAGTCTGGAGCCTCGCATGCCTGCGAAATGGTTTGGCGTGGCGGTTTGTGCGGCAGGCGTAGCGTTGGCGATTTATGGGGTTATGGACCGCTATCTGAACTTTTTGTATCTCATTGCCTCGGTTTTTGCGCCGATGGCGGCGGTTCAGCTGGTCGACTACTTTGTCTTGCATCGCCGTTCTGCCACGTCTGTCGGCTCGATGGTTTCGATTTTGGCGTGGGCGGTCGGATTTTCCGTTTATCATCTCTGTTCGGGGACCTATTCTCCGTTTGTCGCCTTTTTCCCGGGACTGGAACCGGTCTTCTCGAAGATCGCATCGCCATTCGGCGCTTCTCTTCCGGCGATGGTCGCAGCGGCAATCGTAGCGATTGCCTTGTCGCCATTCTGCCGCAATGCGTGTGCCGGCGAAAACCGTTAGCCGGAGTGAACCGGAGGGAAGGCATCGGCGTTCATACGAGTGAGGTTATCCAATGCATTCCTTTGCGTCTTCTGTCCGGCGATCAGGTTTTTCTCTTTTCGAGTTAGTCGTTGTACTAGCCGTTCTCGGCATTTTGGCGACGATTGCGGTTCCGCGTGCCGGCGGGGCGCTTGACGCGCGTCGAGAACGGGCTTCCCGGGAAGGGATGAAAGCCATTGAGGAAGCGGTTCTGGGGGGAGTCGGGCAGCGTGGACTGGAAGGATTTTATGCCGATATGGGGCGACTTCCGCGGGCTACTTTGAATGCGGACGGGGAGTACTCGTTGCGGGAGCTTTGGGAGTGTCCTTCCAGCAATGCGTCCTACCGCATTGTGGCACCGGCTGCAGATCCGGACGTTCGGGTGGGCATTGGTTGGCGAGGGCCGTATCTGGACATTGCCGGGGAGGAGCCGGTCGATGGTTGGAATCGGCCGTATACGGACAGTCCGGATGCTACAGAGGAACAGCGCCGGTTGGTATTGGGGGCGAATGGTGCCGTGGAAGCGATTCGCCGCCGGAATGAAAAAGGGGATGTCGTTGAATGTTCGTTGAAGCACGAACGGGAAACGGTCTTGGTTGTGACGGTCCAAGCGCTCGACCAAAATGGAGCTGCGAGTGTGCAAGATCTGGGGACGGTAACGGTATCTCTCTACCAACCGGATCCCGATCATCCCGGACGCGTTGACGTTGTCGAGAAGATGGACACGACGGCAACGGCGGTACGGACGCTTCGGTTTGATACGGGGCTTTTGCCCGGGTGGCGCGTCTTGCGGGTTCGCTCCTCGCGTTTCGGAGCGGGGCCTGTGCGGGAAATCGAGCTGCGTTCCGAAGAGAACCATATCTGGCAAGCATTCACGGTTCGCGCAACGGCTGCCATTGAAGACGGGAACGAGCCGTAAACGGGTATCTCGGCGATGGTTTGTCAATCCTTTTGCATGCGGATTTCCGCTTCAAGAAGGGTTTTTCCGGCAAAACAAAAAAAGGGTTACTTGACAAAGTAAATGCGACTAATTCAGGGCCAAAATGCGCCATAATGT
>JAEDLN010000057.1 GCA_016295275.1 Kiritimatiellia bacterium | reverse complement strand
CCTCACCCGCGGCAAAGCCGCGGCACCATACCACGGCGCACGGGCGGTGCGCACCTCACGCGTGCGTAATGGCGGTAGGGCGCGATGTCCCCATCGCGCCGCAGGATAATGCGCGTGCGCACCATGCGTGCGTAATGGCGGTAGGGACCTGCTACGGGGCAAGGGGTGGGCGGCTGTGGTATAAAAAACGGGGTGACATCAGTCGAAATACTTTGGTAGAATCGGCTATCCATACATTCGGGGACAGGCTTTTTCCCGTTTGCAACCTTTTCACATCTCGTTTATGAATACTACCTTTTCGATTCCGAATACGTACGGAGACCACATGGTCTTTCAACAAGACATGCCCATTCGGATTGTTGGAACGGCTCCGGGTGGAATGGAAATCACCGTTCGGATGGACGGTCCCGACATTGCCCGCGAAATCAAAACCGTCACCGAAAAGAACGGAACCTGGAAAGCGGTCTTCAAACCGTTCAAGGCAGGCGGTCCCTACGAAATCACCATCACCGCCGACGCCGTCGGCACGATCATCCGGCTGCAAGACGTCATGGTCGGCGAAGTCTGGTTCCTCGGCGGTCAATCGAATATGGAGTTTCCGGTTTCGGGCGACAATTTCTTCTACTCCCTTCGAAACGGCAAGGAAATCGCAGCGGCGGCAAACGATCCGCTTTTGCGGGTCTTCCGGATGCCGCGCACCGTATCGCCGGACGGTCCTTGCGACAATGCGCCTACCGGAACGTGCTGGAAAACCGCAACCAGCGCGGAAAACGTCAGCTCTGTCAGTGCCATCGGGTATCTGTTCGGACAGCGCCTTCGCAAACGCCTCGGGGTTCCCGTCGGCCTGATTCATTCGAACTGGGGCGGTTGCCGCATCGAGCCGTGGATCGACGAACAGACGCTTCGCCGCCATTCCTTCAAAACCGAACTCGAGCAAATCAAATACGCCCGCATACAAGACGGCAAACGAAAGAAACAGACGGATTCGAAAATCTTCAAAAAGAACGCAGACGAATTCAATGCGTGGATACGCAAATTCCGCAATACGGCACCGGAAACGACTGCGGAAGCGCTCGCGGGATGGGCAAAACCGGACGAGGCTTCCGGAAAGTGGACGCCGCTCCGCATTACCGATTGCTACCGAAAGGGCGTGGCAACGCCCGGCGTCGCCTGGTACCGCACGACGGTCACGATTCCGGATTCCTGGCCGGCCAAACAATCCGCCGTCCGTTTCGATTGCCTGAATGACTGCGGGAGTGTTTTCTGGGACGGAAAACCCATCGGGAAAACCGATGTCGACGAACCCGACTACTGGGCCATTCCCAGACGCTTTGCCCTCACAAAGGCACAGGCCAAGCCCGGCAAGCATCTCCTTTGCGTCCGGTTGGAAAACCATTCCGCTTGCGGATACGTCAACGGGCCGTGCCTCGTTTGCGACGATCGGCTGCTCGATCTTTCGAAGGACCCCTGGGAAGAGCGGATCGAATTCCGGGCCTCCTGCGCCATCGGTCCCCGCCCGTGCGTTCCGCAGCTTGCCGTCTCGAACAACTTTGCGCAACGCCTCACCTTCTCGGTTCCGTCCACGCTTTTCAACGCCATGTTTGCACCCTTCCGGAATCTCCATTTCCGCGGTGCGCTCTGGTATCAGGGCTGCTCCAATGCCGGAGACTACGCACGCTACGACCGCCTGCAGCGCGCACTCGTCGAAAGCTGGCGCCGCGCCACCGGTAATCCCGATCTGTATTTTCTCGCCGTCGAACTGGCCGGCTTTATGCAGCACACGCCGGAAAACCGGTTGCCCGACGATTTCTGGAAAGAATCCGAGCCGGTCGAGTCGGCATGGTCGCACATACGCGTCGAACAGGAGAAAATCCGCTTTGTCCGGCATTGCGACATCGCGTCGGCTGTCGATATCGGCGACCACTCCGACATCCACCCCGCCAACAAGGCCGAAGTGGCACGGCGTCTGGAGGCTCTCGCCGCCAAGCTGTGCTACCATGCCAAAGGACTCGCGACAGGTCCCCGTGCCGTTTCCGCCAAACGCGAGGGGAACGCCATTCGCGTCTCGTTCGAAAATGTCGGAAAGGGCCTTGAGCTTCGCGACGGAGACACGTTCGGCGAACACGCATGGGCGATTTGCGGGCGCGACAAAAAATGGGTCTGGGCCGATGCCCGGTTGGAAGGCAAGACGGTCCTCGTCTTCTCTCCGGACGTACCCAGTCCCATTGCCGTCCGCTACGCATGGGACGCCTATCCGCCCAATATGCGCCTTTGGAACAAGGATGGTTTTCCGGCCTTTCCGGTTCCGCCGCTCCGCGCCAAATAAGCACGCTCTTTCACTCCTTTCCACACCTTCCGCTTTCACGCTTTTCCCAAATTGCACGCTATGACGGGTAAAATTTTCCTTTCCTCGAACGAGCTGACGAAAGACAGCTTCCGTCTCGCCAAAAAGATTTACGACTCCGGCTGGCATCCGGAGGTGATCGTCGGCCTGTGGCGCGGCGGAACCCCGGTCGGCATCGCCGTACAGGAATTTCTCCAGTACAAGGGAATCAAAAGCTACCATACCGCCGTCAAAACCATGGCGTATACCGGAATCGGCGAGCACGGAAAACCGATCATCGAAAATCTCGAGCCGCTCCTCCGGCATATCCGCCCCGAAACAAAGGTGCTCGTTGTCGATGACATCTTCGACAGCGGCGATACCTGCGCGGCAATGAAGGAATCCCTCTCCCCGCATACCAACCAGCTTCGTTTCGCAACGCTCTACTACAAGCCGCTGCGGAGCAAGCAGAACTTCGCGCCCGATTTCTACCAGAGGGAGACAAACGAATGGCTCGTCTTTCCGCACGAAATCATGGGCCTCACTCCGGAAGAAATCGTCTGCAAGGATCACGATCTCGCGGCGTTGTTGGGAATCGTCTAGCAACACCGGATGCAGAAACGGACATTTCGATGGAATTCGATTTCTGCTAGCATTCGATTTGTGAAAATCCGCGTTTCGAAATCGGCGCTTGCCGCGCTTGCCGCCTGCATTCTCTCCGTCCCTTCTCTGAAAGCCGGCGAAATCGCCCCCGTTTTCCGGCGGGCGGATGCGCCCGTATCCAGCTTGGATCCCATTCAGGCGACCTCTTCGTCGGCCGGGCGCCCCGTCTGCCTCGTCTACGAAACGCTTCTCCAATACGACTATGCCGCACGCCCGTATCGCCTCGTTCCATACGCGGCGGAAACGATGCCGGAAATCAGCCCCGACGGACGGACGCTGACATTCCGCCTGCGCGACGATCTTTTCTTTGGTCCGGATGCCTGCTTCGATACGCCGGACCGGCGCCGCAAAATCACCTCGGCGGATGTCGTCTTCTCCTGGAAACGCCTGGCCGATGCCAAACTGACGTCCGGCGGTCGCTGGATATTCGCAGGTCTCATCGAGGGCTTCGACGAATTCTACGAGGCAAGCCGCGATCCGAAACGCCCGACCGATTACACACGCGAGATCGCCGGTCTGCAAACCCCCGACGAGCAGACCCTCGTCATACGCCTGACGCGTCCCGTTCCGGACTTTCTCTGGCGGCTCGCTCTCCCCTTCGGCGCGATCGTGCCGCCGGAAGCCGTCGCCGCGTATGGAGCCCGATTCGGACAGCATGAAGCCGGTTCCGGACCCTTCCGCCTGACCGACTGGAAACGCGGCCACCGGATGCGATTCGAACGCCGCCCCGGACGCGATTCCGCACGCGACTGCACGCCGGTGCTCGAAGACTGGACCGGCACGGTTCCCTACGAGGCCATCGAGTACTGGTGCATGTCGGACGCATCGACGCGTTGGCTCTCCTTCCTGCGCGGCACCTTCGAGTTGGCAACGGAAATTTCCCGCGACAATTGGGACGCGGTTCTGGATGAAAACGGCGAGCTGCGCCCCGGTCTTGCGCAGCGCGGCATCCGCATCGCCGCCCAGCCCGCGCTGGAAACGTACTTCATCGGCTTCAATATGGACGATCCCGTCGTCGGTGCCAACGTCAACCTCCGACGGGCGCTTTCCTGCGCGTTCGACGCCTCGACATGGGTCGCCTTCAACCGAGGAAGAGTCGTCGCCTCGGACGGCCCCATCCCGCCCGGCATCGCCAACCGCCTGGAAACGCCGCAACCCTACGGCTACGATATCGAACGGGCCAGACAACTCCTCGCAGAGGCCGGTTACCCGAATGGCATCGATCCCGCCACGGGTCGCCGCCTCCGCCTGACCCTGACCCTCGGAAAGGCCGACCAGGAAACACGCGAGGGCGCCGAGCTGATTGCCTCCTTTTTCTCGAAAATCGGCATCGATCTCGCACTGGATATCCAGACCTTCCCGCATTTCATCCAGTCGCTTGCCAAACGCAATACGGCCATCTTCCTCCTCAGCTGGATCGCCGATTATCCCGATCCGCTCAACTTCCTTCAGCTCTTCGCCTCCCAAAACGCATCCCCGGGTCCCAACCGAGTCAATTTCAGCGATCCGCAGTACGACGCCCTCTACGAAGAAGCTTGCGCGACAACCGATGAGCAGCGCCGCCGGACGCTTTGTCTCGAAATGCAGGAAATCATCCGCTCCCAAATGCCGTGGATCTTTCTCTACCACCGCCGCGAAATCGTACTCCTCGGCCCGCATCTCGCCAATTTCCGCCTCCACGATTTTCCGCTTGGCATGGAAAAGCATTGGCGCTACAAGCCCGGCCATCCCTGAAAATCCGCTTTCTTCTTGCTGAAGATACCGCAAAAACCTATACTGAAAGCGGTTTTCCTCCCACCCGTTCATGAAGATTCTGATTGGATACGTACCGCTGGAATCGCCGCTTGGCATTCCATTGCTTTCGCAGAACCGCCAATTCCAGTGGTTCTCCCGCCCGACCTATGTGTATCCGATGGTGCCAGCCTCCGCCGCAACCCTCCTGAAGACACGCGGCCATGACGTCCTTTGGCTCGACGGAATCGCAGAGGAATTGACGCAGGAGGAATTCGACCGGCGGTTTCTCGCATTCCAACCCGATCTGTTTCTGCTCGAAACCAAAACGCCTGTCGTCAAACGGACCTGGCAAAAGGTCGACCATCTCAAGACGCTTCTTCCGCATTGCCGCATCGTCCTTTGCGGCGACCACGCGACCGCCCTTCCGGAGGAATCCCTCCGCTCCTGCAAGGCCGATTTCATCCTGCGCGGCGGAGACTACGATTTCGCTCTCGATGAACTGGTCCGATGGATGTCGCAAAACGGCGGTCCGGACGCCGATCCGAATGAGCCCGCCCATGCGCCGCTGCCTTGCGGCTTCGCCTGGCACGGCCCGGATGGCGCGATCCGCGACTCCGGCAATTTCTGCAACCGGCGGCACTCGCTTGCCGATCTGCCGGAAATCGACCGAGAACTCACGCAATGGCAGCTCTACAGCCGCAAAAACGGCAACTTCCGCAAAACGCCCGGAACCTACACCATGGTCGCTCGCGATTGCTGGTGGGGCAAATGCACCTTCTGCTCCTGGACGACACTCTACCCGGAATGGCGTTTCCGGACGCCGACGCAACTGCTGGATGAAATCGGCCACCTGATCGAGCGCTACCGCGTGCGCGAAATTTTCGACGACTCCGGATGCTTCCCCGCCGGCGCTTGGCTCCGGGAATTCTGCGAGGGCATGGTCGCTCGCGGCTACCACCGAAAGGTCACCCTCGGCTGCAACATGATCCCGGGTGCCCTCGATGCCGAACTCTACAAGGCCATGGCAAAGGCCGGTTTCCGCTTCGTGCTGTTCGGACTCGAATCCGCCCAGTCCGAAACGCTCGCGCGGATCAACAAATGCCCGGCGGCAAGAGAAATCGAACAGTCGATGAAATTGGCGCGGGAAGCCGGTCTTCTCCCCCATGTGACGTGCATGATCGGCTACCCGTGGGAAACCGCCGAGGACGCCCGCCGCACCATCGCCCTTACCCGCAAGCTGTTCGACCAAGGCTACATCGCTACCCTTCAAGGAACCATCGTCATCCCGTATCCCGGTACGCCGCTTTTCCGCGAATGCAAGGCCAACGGATGGCTGCGCACCGAAGACTGGGACCGCTACGATATGCGCGAGCCGATCATGCGCTGCCCCGTCCCGGATGAAGAACTGATGGCACTTGTCCGCAAACTCTACGAATCCTTCCTCACCCCGCGATTCGTGCTTCGCCAACTGCTTTCCATCCGATCCTGGAACGATCTCCTTTTCCTCGGAAAGGCCGCTCTGCGCGTGGCAGGCCATTTGCTGGATTTTCACGCCGCAAAACGCCCCCGACAAAAGAAACCCGCTCCGACGGAGAAACGCTCGTCATGACACGCCCCGTCGTCGGCCGACTCGCCCCCAGCCCGACCGGTGCCTTGCACCTCGGCAATGCCCGTACCTTCCTGCTCGCATGGCTCTCCGTGCGCTCCCGCGGCGGTCGGCTCATTCTTCGCATGGAAGATCTCGACCACCCGAAGGTGAAGCCGGGCGCAAGCGCCGGCGTCCTCGAGGATTTGCGCTGGCTTGGTCTCGATTGGGACGAAGGTCCCGATATCGGCGGACCTTCCGCACCCTACACGCAAAGCGAACGCCGCCCGATCTACCGCGCCGCCCTCGATCGTCTCCGCGCCGCCGGCCTCGTCTATCCCTGTACCTGCTCGCGCCACGACGTCGAAGAGGCGCAATCCGCCCCGCACGGCCGAAACCGACACTCCCTCGCCTATTCCGGCCATTGCCGCAATCGCTACGATTCGTGGGACGCCGCACGCCAAACGCTCCCCGATGGACGCCTGCCGTGCTGGCGCTTTCGAACCCCGCCGGGCCAATCGACGTTCCACGACGCTTTCCTCGGCGACTGCTCGCTGAATGTCGCCGAAGAACTGGGCGATTTCGCATTTGCACGCGATCCGGATGGCGCCGGCTACCAATTGGCCTGCACCGTCGATGATGCCGCCATGGGTATTACGGAAGTGGTGCGGGGCGACGATCTCGTCGATGCGACCCATTGCCAGCTCGCCCTTTGCCGCGCTCTGAACTTGACGCCCCCGGTGTACTGCCATGTCCCGCTTGTCATCGGTCCCGATGGGCGCCGCCTCGCCAAACGCCACGGCGATACCCGTATCGCCGCTTTTCGCGAAAACGGCATTTCCGCCCGCCGGCTGATCGCCTTGCTGGGCGCCTGGTCCGGTCTTTGTTCGGAAGACGAAAACCTGAGCCCCGCCGAACTGCTGCCGCGATTCTCGTGGGATCGAATTCCCGGAACCCCCGTCGTCTACCGTCCCGGATATGCAGGAATTTAACTGTCAGCGCTGCGGTGCCTGCTGCCGCATTCCCGATGGCATCGTGCGCGTCTCCAATGAGGAAATCCGCGCCATGGCCGACTTCCTCGGCGAGTCCGAAGCCGATTTTATCGAACGCCGGACCGAGCTGGCCCCCGACCGGAGAAGCCTCATCCTCCAAAGCGAACCCGATGGAACGTGCTGCTTCTACCGCGAACGGGAGGGCTGCCTCGTGCATCCCGCCAAACCCCTGCAATGCCGTACCTTTCCATTCCGCTGGCATAATCCGGATTCCTTTTCTCTCTGTCCCGCCCTCCGCGAACTGCAACGGCAGAAGGCAAATCCGACCCCATGAAAACGCATCCCGACTTCGTTTGCCGCGCATGCGGTCGCCCCGGACGCGAACTGCAAGCCTGTCCGTGGTGCGGCGAACGCATCCCGATCGCCCGCCGGACGGTTTTATGCCTCCTGCTCTTTCTCCTCGCGACAATCGCCGCCGCGCTCTATACCCCGTTTCGCGGAGAAGGCTTGCCGGCGGGTATCCTGTTTGCATGCGCTTCCGCTCCTCTCCCGGAACGACACGCTTCCGCCGGAGCATGGCTTTGCCTGATCCTCTTTTCGGCATTCTCCTTTCTGGAGCCGTTTCCCCTCTCTCAAACGACTCACCTGGGTTCCGTACTCGCAACCCTGCCGTCGCTTGCGCTGCTGCTTCGCGGCGGCATTCCTCCCGTTTTGCCGCACAAAAGCCGTATGAAAAACGCCATCGGACAATGGATGCCGCCCGCCGCGGCCGTTGCCCTGTTCGCCGGTGTCGCGTGCCTCTCGCCCAATCCGTATCTCCCCTTGGCCATCCTGTGCGGCTTTTGGTGCCGACGGATGGCCCCGGGATCAAGCGGCCTTTTCCTGTTCGCGCTCGGATGCCTCAATCCCCGCGAAATTCCATTCTTGCTGGCTGGACTTTTCGTAGGGACCTGCGGCGACCGATTGGTGGAAATGCGACGCTAGAAGGAAAGCGCTCCGCCATTCCAAGAGCGCTCCTCGCCATTGATGGCCAAAATGCCGGGAATGCCGTCCGGCGTCTGAACTTTCCCGTGCCACTTGCCGTCCTCGGCAAGAGCAATGTCGACCCCGACCGAACCCGCCGGATGCGGCATGGAAACGCGAACCTGCCGGAGCGGACCGGGCTGAGGCTCAATGCGGACAAGCGAAAACCCGGGCGCCGCAGGACGAATCCCCGCCACCGAGGTGAGCAGGTGGTAGAGCGGATGGGATCCCCATGCATGGCAATCCGATCGCGTCGGATCCGGCTTCTCGGGCGTCGTCCGAAAGCCTTTTGAAGGCAAATCGAGCCACAGCTGAAACCGCTTGTACAGCTCGTCCGGACGCTTGAGAATGCGGAAGGCCTCCAACAAATAGAAATTGTAGTAAATCGTCGCGCGATCGAGCGCCGGATCGCTTGCGAGAGCATCCCCTAACGGCTCGAGCCACTCCTCCGGTACCGAACCGCCGCAAATCGCCATGCACTGCGCATGTTCCGAAAACCATTTGTGCTCGAGATCGTCGGCAAACAAATGGCGTTTTTCATCCCAGAACGCCTTCCGAGCCGCAGCCGCAATGCGGTCTGCTTCCGCACGCGCCCAGGCCGCAAATGCCGTCTGCCCGAACACACTTTCAAGAGCCGCCGCCTGACGCAAAACCCAGACGTAATGGAAGTTGATGATGCCGTTGACCAACCCGGGCTCGGCATTCGGACGATGCCCGCCATCCCAACCATTGACCCAGTCGATGAAATTCCATCCCAACGGACAATGCAGAAGCCCGTCCGCATCGACATGCCGGTGAAAGGCCAACAGAACGGAACGAATGCCGTCCATGCGATCGCGGACAAATGCCGGATCGTTGCGCATCATCGAATAGTCGTAGACCATTTGCACCCAATAGAGCGAAAACGGCGGAATGATCTGCTTAATGCGCGACGGAACGCGCGAGAGCGTCAACCCCGCCTCGGAACGCGACCGGTCGAAGAGCAGTATCGCCTTGCGCGGCAAACGGTCGTCGGCACACGTCGCATACGTCGTGAGAATCTCCAGCCGCGTGTCGCCGCCATACATGAGCTGTTCGTAGTAGGGACAGTCAAAGTAGCTTTCGTGCGAACACATCGTCAGCGTCCGCTTCAAAACCGGCAGCGCGGCGTCCCAACGCCGGTCATCCGACCGGAAGGAAAAGGCCCACGATTCCGGATAGTGCGTCACACGCAACGAAACGGATGCGAGCGTAAGCGGCTCGTCCTGCGTTTCGACCAGCAGGCGAACATAGCGGCCGGACTGGAACCAAAGCGTGTCGAACAGCTGGTTGTCCGCGCCATTCGAGAAGCACCGCTCCGTAAATCCGTAAAAATACTTGCCTTCGATCTCGTTCCGGTCCCGTTTGTCCTTTTCCCAGCCGTTCTTGTCGTGCATCAACGATTCGGCCCAGGAAAACTTGATCAGCGCATCGCGTCCGCCATGGAAGCGGACCAATGGCCATGCCGTGACATAATCCCCGATATCAAAGAGTGCTTCGACAAGGGTATGCGCGGGAATCTCCATCGGCGCTTCCCCGTTCGACAACTTCTGGAACCGCGCCTGCAAGGATGCATCGTTGTGCGCCCGGAAAACCGGCTCGTCCACCTTCCGGACCACGCCGTCGATGACCGTGGCAAAACGCGCCTCGCCTAAGCCGCAGACCGTTTCCTGCATGGCGGGAAGAATGCCCGGAACGAGCAAATGCTCCGGGATGCACTCGTCCCCCTGCATCCGGAAATCCGTCTGCGCAACTTCAAGAACAGGCCCCCAGCCCGTTCCTTCTCCTTTGGCCCAGCCTTCCGGCATTTTGCGCAAATCAAGTTGCGTCTGTCCGCCAATGCAGACAAAGCCACCGACCTGCTCATCCGGATCGTCCAGCGGAATCAGCGTGTACCCCTTCAGCTCCATCGCCTCCCAATTGCCGGAACGCGTGCTGAGTTCTTCATCCCACTCGCCGCAACCATGAAGCAGAAAGCCCGGAAAAACCGCCGTATGGCCATAATGCGAAATCGAATCCGTGCCCGACCACCAGACCCGCGAAACAAAGGTGTGCGTTCCCGCATCCAAGGTCAATTCCAGCGTTTCGAAAAACCACGTATTCGAAAGCCCCCGGTCGCTGCCGAAGGCAATCCGTTCCCCATCCAAATACAGGTCATACCGCTGATCGGCCGTGACGCAAATCCGGAACGTCGTTTCGGCAGAAAGCGTAAAGGTCTTGCGGAAGGCCCAGACAACTGGAGAATGATGATCCCAACCCGGAGCGGCAATCCATCTCGTCTTCCCCCAAAAATTGGCGTGGAATTGATACTTGCCGAAGTTCGTGTCAGGTACGTTTTTCGGAAAAATCCGTGTGATCTTTTTCATGGCACGCGCAGAATACCATATTTTAACACGACGCGGTTATTTTTCTTTCCATGAAATCTGCCGACGCAAGCGCCGCTTTGCGCATGTCCCCCGCCGCAGGCGATTTAGGGCTTCCGACGGCGTTCGGGTATAATGCGCGCGGGTAATGCGCGTGTTATGGCATGCGCAATTGGGCCGCACCTCACGCGAGCGTAATGGCGGTAGGGCGCGGTGGCGAGCCGCCACGGGCGAATTTCGCGTGCGTAATGGCGGTAGGGCGCGATGTCCCCATCGCGCCGCCCGGGTAATGCG
>JAEDLN010000056.1 GCA_016295275.1 Kiritimatiellia bacterium | reverse complement strand
GAGATTCCGTTTCGGGATGGACGCCGAACTTGTGGATAAGCGAGCATATCAGCCATTCGGTGCCGCCGTTCAGCACCTTCAAAAGGTCAGACTTCGACTTGGCCTGATAAAGGGAATTGTTCGTGTGCTGGAAATTGCGCTTGATCTGTTCGTCGAGTTCGGTGCGGTCTGTGATTACCAAGATGCGTGGATCTGAAAAGTTGCTGCGGATGTAGTTGGCAAGCCACACCATCGTGAGCGACTTGCCGCTACCCTGCGAATGCCAAATGACGCCGCTCGCCTTGTCCGCGAGACGGTCGCGACAGGCGCGAAGAGCGTGAAACTGGTGGGGGCGCATGACCTTCTTTACGCCTGCATCGGACACTACGCCGTAGCGTACAAGGAAAAGGAACGACTCCTTGTTGAAGAAGCGCAGGAAACTCTCCGCGTCCGTGAGCTGCGTCCCGACCTTCTGCCCATCGTCCTTCCAGTTGCACCAGAACTTCTGCGGCGTCCCGACAGTTGCGTACTTGAAGCCAGTGTTCTCGCTTTTGTCGTTGTTCTTCTTCAGATTCGCCGCAATGGTGAACTGCACGGTCGTGAAGAACGACGGTATCAAGTCGCGCTCGTTCGATAGACACTGACGAATACCCTCGTCAATCGTCACGAGCGACCGCTTAAGCTCGATCACACAGAGGGCGATTCCATTCACGTAAACGACGACATCCGGTCGGGAGTGGCTACCGGTCATTGGATCAATGTAGCTCACCTCCTCCGCAAACGCAAAACGATTCTTCTCCGGGTCTGCGAAATTGAAGAACATCACATCCTCTTCCGGCTTGTCCGGGCTTGGCTTCGCCTTTGTCCCGGAGACAAGAAGGTTGTAGAATGAGGCGTTGCATTCAAGGAGGTCGGCGAATTTCTCGGACGGAAGCGACGCTTTCTCCCGCAGTTTGTGCAGCGCGTCCTCTATCTGCAACTGCGTATAGCCCGAACCCCTGAGATGTTCGCGCATCTCGTCCTCAATAATGTTCGAGTTCCGCGTGCCGTCCGATTTGGACTTCTCGCCCTTGTCATACTGGAAACTGCCAAGGTATGTGTAGGCGAGTCCGTTGACATCCCTCATCATTTCAACGATGGAGTTCTGGTACTCGCGCTCTTTCTCTTCCGTGAAGTTTACCATGTAGTCCTCCTCAAACCGGGAAGCGGTTTAGGTTGTCCTTTATTTCTCGCCAGTCGGGGAAATGTCGGTCGAGAATCTTCTTGAAATCCGCGTTGTGCGTTCGTTCGATAAGATGGGCGAGTTCATGGGCGACCACATACTCCACGCACTTAAGCGGCTTCTTTGCAAGCTCGACATTGAAGATGGCCCTGCCCTTCGCCTTTGAACAGGTTCCCCACTTGGCGGACATGACCCTAATCTCGAACGTCGCCAACTTCACACCAAGTGCGTCTTGCCACTTCCGCACATACTCCTCAACGATCGGAGTCAAATGCTCCTTGTACCACGCCGCCATGACAGCCGCACGATGTGTGGCGGAAGACTTCTCCCGGACGGTCAGAACGAGATAATCGCCGTCGATTCTCACGCCTTGTCTGGAGTTGTTGTCCTCTTCGACCTTGAGTCTGTAGAGGCCACCCCGGAAATAGTGTGCCTCGCCAGAAAAGTATTCACGCTCATCTTGGCGGTTGTATTCCCCGATGGCACGGCGTTTCTCTGCAATCCACACCCACTTCTCCAGCACATACATCCGTATCCGCTCGTCGGGACATTCAAGAGGAGCAGACACATGAACGCGCCCGTCCGGCGGATAGACGGAGAGGTGCAGGTTCTTTATCGCCTTGCGCTCCACGCCCACCACCAAGCCATTTATGGCAAGATACACCCCTCGCTTTGCTCTGGCGCGTTCTTCCGGTTTTGGTTCGTCAGCCATGTACAAATGCCTTTCTGCGAACTCATGTGTACATATTGGGCAATCATGTAGATTATGACGCATTCTCCCTGCCTCGTTTATGCCCTTTGGGTGAAGTGGGCGGTTCCGGAACGTAGCTTACGATATCGCCGATGTCGCACTGCATTGACGCGCAGATGCGCTCAAGTACATTCGCGCCGACCGACTCGCCCCTGGACATCTTGGATATTGTGGCGGGGGCAATGCCAGTCGCCTCGCGCAGGGATGCGCGAGTCATGTCTTTGTCAATCAAGAGTTTCCAAAGTTTCTTGTAGCATAATGCCATATCAGTTCCAATATCTTTTATGGGCGATTGACGACCATTATAGCATTTATGCCCCAGAAACTCAATGCAAAAGTGTAATAAAATTATGCAAAAATGAAATACGTAGTTTGCGAAAGTAATCGCATCGGATCCGGTGCGTTTACTTTTGCAAACTACGCGGAAAAATCCGGGATAAGGGTGGAGAATATTTCCGCTTGATATTCCGATTTCGGTTTGATACAATTCTCGCACTTCTTACGACGGCGTGATAGCCAATCGGCTAGGCAGAGGACTGCAAATCCTTTTAGATCGGTTCGACTCCGATTCACGCCTCCAACCTTTCGGAGTCTCCGTAACCAAGTTGTTGCGGAGATTTCTTTTTTGCCGTGAAATTGCAACCGCCCATTGGAATGTGGAGAATGGAGGAGCGTTTATGAAATCCAGAAGCTTTATCGACACGTGCATTTTGCATGCGGTTGCCGGAAATGGCGGAAACGGGTCCAATTCCTTCCGTCGCGAGAAATTCGTTCCGCGGGGCGGTCCGGACGGCGGAGACGGCGGTCGCGGCGGCAGCATCTATCTGGTCGGCGATGAGGACGTCGATTCGTTGATATCGATTTATTACGATCCGGAACGTCGCGCTTCGAATGGCGGGGCGGGCATGGGGCGGTATCGCCATGGTGCAAACGGCAAGGATGTGGAGATTCCCGTTCCGTTGGGAACCCGTGTAAAGGATGAAGATACGGGGCGCGAGTTCGGTGAAATTCTCGAGCATGGACAAAGGATGCTGGTTGCGGAAGGCGGTCGCGGCGGCATTGGCAATGTCCATTTCAAATCGTCCGTCAACCAAGCGCCGACGGATTGCACGCCCGGGCGTCCGGGAGAAGAAGTCCGTTTGCGACTCGATTTGGCCCTTCTTGCGGATGCAGGTCTTGTCGGCTTTCCGAGCGCGGGCAAATCATCGCTGTTGCGGGAAATTACCTCTGCCCATCCGAAAGTCGCTTCGTACCATTTCACGACATTGCGTCCCATTATCGGGACGGTGATGTTGCCCGCAACATTTTCCAGCTTCCGGATCGCCGATATTCCCGGTATTATCAAAGACGCCCACAAGGGTGCCGGTCTCGGCCATGCGTTCATGCGCCACATCGAGCGTTCGAAGGTATTGGTATTCGTCGTCGATATGGGCGGCGAGGAAGGGCGCGATCCGGTGGACGATTACAAGACGCTGCTCAACGAGCTGGAACAGCGGGATCCTTCGCTGTTGGAACGGCCGCGCATCGTGGTGGCTTCCAAGATGGATTTGGACGATGCGAAGAAAAATCTGCGCGCATTCAAGAAGGAAACGGGTGTAACTCCCATTGAAACGACATTGCTCGATCCGGCCGGTTTCGAAAAGCTGGTTCGCCGTCTTGTGCGCATGATCAAACCGGCTCCCCGAACGGCCGGGCGCGCCCCGGTTGCGGGCAAGGCGGTCGAGATTCGTACGATGGAGAAGGCGCTTCCGCATCGCCGTAATGAGAAACGCGTTTTACGCCGACAGGAAAAGACCGGTCGCGAATCGTCTCCGGGACATACCCCGCCCAAACCGATTGAGGGACGTGGCGAAAATCCCGATGCCGCCGATGTCGTTACCGCGCGGACGCAGAAATATGGGACCTTCTTCCATTTCTAGACGGATGATTCGTCCAAACGGAAAATCGCAAAAAAAAAAATGCACGCAAATCCGGTCGGGAGGTCCGAGTCTGACCTCCCGACGGTCATCGGGCAATGCGAAGGCCTTTTGAGCGGGGATGAGGGGATGAGCTGTTTTTTTGGGGGGAGGACTCGAATGTTGCGGGCAACGTCTCTCAATCGGTCGGGCGGCAGCCGCGACCGGCGGCGGGTTGGCTACGATTTGGGGAGCAATCCGGTTTCCCCCGCATAGGGCTTCATGCCGTCGATGCAGATTGCGATGGCGGTAGGAAGATCGAGACCGACCAGTTCCGTGCCGAGACGGATGATGTCCCGGTTGCAGCCGGCGGCAAATTTCTTGTCCTTGAATTTTTTAACGACACTTTTGGGTTCAAGGTCGGAAATGCCGGTTGGGCGCATGAGCGCCGTAGCCCAGACGATGCCGGAAAGCTCATCGGCACAGTAGAGGCTCTTTTCGAGATCGGTCGTAGGCTTTATGTCGTTGACGATGCTCCAGCCGTGACTCATGATTGCGCGGATATCGGCCGCATCCACGCCTTCGGCGAGCAGTTCCGATTCCGTGTGTTTGAGATGCTCCTCCGGAAGGCGTTCGTAGTCATAGTCGTGGAGAAAGCCGACGGCTCCCCAGTGTTCGATCTCCTCCGGTGTTTGGCCGAAGTGTCGGGCAAATGCCTCCATGCAGCCACGTACATTCGTGGCGTGGACAATCAAATGCGAGGCGGTTGTCGTTGTTGAGAGTAGTTCTTTCGCGCGAGAAAGGGTAAGTTTCATAGTGCCGCAATTTTATCAAATCGTTCGCCGGACGCAAAACGTCAGTTGTTGTCGACGATTCCAAACGAACCTCTGATAAACCGATAAAAAGAAGGCGGGATTATGTGCGTCGAAGACACCACCGCGCCGGCGCGAGGCGAGAGAGCCGGCGGTGTCTCACTGCGGGTGATTTTGAGGCGTTTCCGCCGGGGTGGCGAGCCGCCACGTGCAATGCGGTGCGTGGGTAATGCGCGTGCCCCGTGGCGGAAGGGCGCGATGTTATCGCCCGTGGCGGCTCGCCACTCGCGCCGCCGTGCCCCGTGGTGCGGTGCTTTTGCGGTGCGCCCCGTCCGGGGCGCTAGGGGTGACCTGACGCCGCGCCCTGCGCGGCTATAGGGGGCGCACGGAGACGCCCCAAGCAAAACTCTCAGCGTGTCCTACTTGCCATTACGCACGCCATGCCACACGTGAATTCGCGCGGCCATATTCGCACGCGTGGGGCGCACGCGCATTATCCGTGCGGCGCGATGGTCGGCCGCCGGGCCTCCCGGCTCGCGCCATCGGAAACCCCCGCGGGCGGCGGTTGAATGAGTTGGCGGTTTGTCGGCTATTCGACAGCGGACAGTTTGAGATTCAGATTGGCAATTGTCTCGCCTGCGCTTACGACCTTGCGGCGAATGGAGACCTTGCCGCCGCCGGGACCCGATTTGGCGCGGTTTCCTTCCCGATAGCGGGTTGAAGGAGCCTTCAACTCGATGCTGAAACGACCTCCGTCGGAGAGCATTTTCTCGTCCAGCAATAAGATTCCTTCACCCAATACGTCGGGAGATGCCGATGCGAGATATGCACCAAGCCAATCGACCGGGACACTGAGCATCTGTCCCGCCAAGCCGGGAACGGCATCCTCGACAAGATCCGCGCTTTCTTTGGCAAGCGTTTTCGCAAGTTGTGCCTTCAAGGTATCGAAAAATGCCGGTGGTAGCGGGACGGTCAGTTGGAATTTGAGGGCCGTTGGA
The DNA here is from genome assembly GCA_016295275.1 of Kiritimatiellia bacterium. Taxonomy (GTDB): domain Bacteria; phylum Verrucomicrobiota; class Kiritimatiellia; order RFP12; family UBA3636; genus JAEDLN01. The sequence continues at coordinate 5,463 of JAEDLN010000056.1, read as the reverse complement.
GCCTGCAACGTTTCCTTGAACAAAATGGCATCGACCCATTCTTCTTTGCCGTAGACCTTGCTTTCGCCCGCATTGATTTCCACGGAATAGGAGCGGGACGGAATGCCCGTGCGCGGCCACACTGCCGTACCGGTCAGCAAATGCCGTGTTTTCGAAGACGGACTACTGCCGTTTTTCTTGAGAAATCGAATGGATTCCAATTCGGCGACAATGACATAACGCTTATGTTTTTCCATTGGTAATACCCCCCTTTTTCCGCATCTTATCGTTTTTTCAGAAAGCCTGCCATCTTTCTTTTTTTGCACCATGTCCTACCGCAACGGGGCGGCGCGGCGGTGAGCCACCGCAGGAAATTATCTCAGCCGCGTTGGTTTATGCTTTTCCAATGCGTGTCACGAAGAACTCTACAAATCGCTCGTAGGGGGTACAACCGGCTGTCGGGACTCCCGGCCTTTTTGTTTCCATACAATTGGCCGCATCAAAAGTACAGGCTGGCGTGCGTTACTATATCAATAAGCTCTGACCCTCTTCTTTTGATAGAAACAAAAAATCCGAACACATTTCCAATTGGATAACGGTTCGGATCATATTGATTTGGTGGAGCTAAGGAGGATCGAACTCCTGACCTCTTGAATGCCATTCAAGCGCTCTACCAGCTGAGCTATAGCCCCAAAAGTGACAACGAGAGAAACTATATCAAAAGACTTATTCTCTTGCAACCGGAAATGGAAAGAGGGGAAAAATTTGTCGAAAATGGTGCTTTGGAAGCGGAATTTCGAGTCTTTCAACCGTCATAAGAAATCCGCGCTTCACCGAGGCGGAAAAGCGCGGATTCGGATGAGAGGGGGATGTTCCCCCGTATTGGATCATTCGATTAGCGAACGAGAATTCCCGTTCCCGTTCCGGTGACGAACAGAATACCGGTCTGTTCCTCGGAGCTATCGAGGAGAACCTCGGAGAGGTCGGCCGCCTGATATGTGCCCGCTGCGATTTTCCGGTCGTCGATATTCGCAGAAGCTACGACGAGTTTCTTGCCGGCGAGATCCAGCCGTCCGTCATCGACCAAAGAAAGGGCATTCATTTTCAATCCGTCTTGATCGAGGCGAACCGTTCCGTAGGTTCCGATGACGAGTTTAGCCTTCGAATAGTCGTCGGTTTTTCCGTATGTATTTCCGGACGGAAGGTAGGTCGGCGTTTCTTCGATTGTCTTCGAGCGGCCGGCGCTCGTCACATAAATCGTGCCTCCGCCTTCGCCGTCGGATTTGCCTTGCAGATAGACGGTTCCGGCGGAACAATCCTGATCTTGCGACAAGGCGACGCCGTTTGCATCGACATATCCCTGTTTCGGAATGCCGCGAGACGTAATCCTCGTCCAGATTCCATCCGAGCCGACCTCCTGATCGGTCACGCGAACGGCGACTCGACCGCCGGCGCCATGATAGGCATTATCCCACCGGATGCTTCCGAGTGTGCCGTCGACGGAAATCTTTCCATTGCCCGAAAGTGTTTTCGCGCGGATATTCAAGGTACCGCCGCTGCCGGCGCCTTTGTAGAGAACGGGGCCGCAAGCCGTTGCCGTTCCATCCAGCACGAAATCTCCGTTTACGGTGAGTTTGACAACACCGCCGCCCGTACTTTCTTTTTCGTGGGATGGGGTGGCGATTGTAGCCGGAAGGAAAGGATCGAAGACGGAGTCGTACGAACCGTTTCCGGAAAAACCGGTCATTTGACCGCCGTGGGCAGACAAGTATTTCGTTGCGTTTTTGGTAGCGGAAAGACCTGCGCTGTCGGCATAAATCCAACCGGTCGATTCGACGGTCAGGTTGCCGTTGACGGTGACGTCGGAGGTTGCGTAATTATCCAATGTTCCGGCGAAGCGCAATGCTCCGATAGCCGCTCCGGAGGAGATGGTCACATCTCCGTCGAATGTGTAGGGCGAATCGGCCTGAAACGTCCATGCTCCCGTGAGCGTGTAGGGGGCGGCGCCGAAATCGATGGTTCCGCCCGCGTACAAAAGACCAGCCCGGCGGGATGAGCCCGTAATGCCTGAGAGCGGTACGCGCAACGTCGTACCCTCCGGCACGCACAAGATACCTACATCGCGGAATTCGATCGAATCGAATTCCCATGTCTGCTCTTGGGGAATGGCTGTCACGGCCGTCTTGGTATGATGGAATTGAACGTACGTCGTATTATCCACCAATACATCGCCGATGATGAGCGTACCTTTTTCCTGATTGGCCGTTTTCACGAAAATGGTACCGGCACCGCCCGTTTCGGCGTATTGCGAGATAAGACCGTTTGCGTTCAGATTCGATTTCGGGAACGAGAGTTCGGTCGCTTCCGTAAGCACGATGGCGATTCGCCCGCCGGCGCCACCATACCAGCGTTTGTATCCGTTCAGATCGTGTCCGTGGACGGAGATCGTACCGGAACCTTGAACATCCTTTGCCCGGATGTAAATCGAGCCGCCTGCGCCGACTTGGATCCAATCCGTATCACCGGCGCTTGAGGCATTCGACAAAAGGCTGCCGTTGACCGTAACGATACCCGCCACGGTCAGGTAGCACGCGCCGCCGCCACGCGTCTTTTCCGTTTTGCCGCCCGCTCCGAGATCGACCGGTTCTTTGACATTGCCATAGGACTCTGCCCAGTCGGAGATGGTTCCGCCATGGACACCGACTCTCGCTCCGGCGGGGAAGGTATTGGAATAGTATCCTTTGCCGGTAAGCGTAACGGTAGCACCCGCGTCGATCGTCAGATTTCCGCCGACTGCGAGTTTGAGGCGATAAATCCTGTTTCCGCCATCGTTTGCGGAGCCGGTGACGGTGCCTGCTTTCACATTGAAATCGCCCGTAACCTCGAGCTGCGGGAATGCACCCTCTTCGTAGGTCGTCTGGATCTCCACCGTCGGAGGCGCCGACTTCACGGTGAAGGATTTGATTTTATGAGGTGCGGCCGCATCCCAAATGACACGCTGGCTTGAGAAGTGTCCGTCGATCAAAACGTCGTCGTTTTCGCCCGGAACCGCACCTGTGGACCAGGATGCGGGGTCGGATGCAACGGCGTTTGCGGCGGTTGCCACCCATGCGACAACGCCATCGGGGGGAGCGAGATCCTTGATGGCGACGTCTGCCGAGGCTTGGGTTTCGCTGACGGAATAGGTCGATCCCGAGAGGAGGGTGACGGTCAGGATTGCGTCTTCCGTCACGGTCGAATCGGAAAGCGGTTGGACGATGATATCGGCATAGCTTTCGCCGACAGGGATGGTAACGGATCCGCTCAATTCGGCGTATGTCTGACCGGCGACGGCGGTATCGGACGAGACCTGATAGCCGATGGCTATCGCATAGGGTGCCGCGTCCGGACGCGTCACCCGGAGCGTGCCCGCCTGGAGTTCGTATTCATTGGCATCCGACAGTTTTTCAATCCGGACGCCGCCCTTCAGGATGACGACGGAGGGGGACGTCGTCTCCGATGTGGACGCGTACACGACAGCCTTCAGAACCCATGTTCCGGCGGCGAGATCGGCGGGAGTCGTTGCGCTCAGCAGGCCATTCTCCAAGGTTGCATCGACCTCGCGTACGTCACCCTGCGATGAGGTGCAAATCAATTTGGCGGTGTAGGTGCCGTTTCCTTCGACACCGGCCGTAAACGTATAGGTGTCGTTGCCGCTGTTGGCAATGGCGACGTTTTTGATGATGGCCGTATCGGCAGGCGGAGCCGTCACTTGGCCATATTCGAGGAAGGTATCCCGATTTTTGACGGAGGCGAATTCTGCGGCCGCCCAATCGGACGACATGGCACCATCGAAGAAGCGCACTTCATCGTAATCGCCGGCAAACAGCTGGCCGTCATTGGTTGTGCTGCCGCCGTAATTGCCGAGGCAGATGTCGTATTTGGATACGTCCGGCGGGGCAATCGTCGTGCCATTCGACGAAGTCAGAGCCGTTCCGTCGACATAGACGCTTGCTTCCGTCTGGTCCATCACGACGACGACGTGTTTCCATTCATTTTGCAGGAGAGGCGTTTCGTTGGCTTTGAAGGTTCCCACCTTCGAAGAGTAGACGGCGCCACGGACCCAAATCTTTCCTTTTTGCGGAAGAATATCAAAACCGCCCTCGGCGGTGCCTTCGTAGGTGCTCTTGCCGCCGATCAGGCGTCCCGTAATTTCCGTGGAGGGCTTGCTTGTATTTCGGAACCAGCAGGTTACGGTTTGGCGATCGGCTTGCGTCACATATTGGTTGGCGATCCCCAGAACGATTTTCTGCTCTGAGCTTCCCACGCGATAGCAGGTTCCCAAAAGCTCCTGCTCGATTTTTGTGGCATTTTTCGAGTATCCGGCCTTCACCCCGATGGCATGCACCGAATCCTGCAATGCGGTAAAGTGATAGACGGATGCGTATCGGCTCCAGACGTCGGCGGGATTGTTTTCCGTTGCCGGGGCCGTTCCGCCGAAGTAGGCGGAAATCTTCGTTCCCATCGACAGCTTCGGCACCTTGACCCAGACAAGCGATTCGCCCGCTTCGTTCCACGTGTCCTTTTCGTACGGAATGACGTTTTTCTCGGCATCGGTAAAGACGAGATTTTCGGCTTCCGCATACTGAAAACCGGGAATACGGCTTTCCGAGAGCACCACAAGAACCGGAAAATCCGTCAACTCGCTGACTCCCGAATAGCCGGAAATGGTCATATCGAAGGTTTTTGCGTATTGCGAAGCATCGATTTTTCCGGCCAGAACGGGGCTGCTCGCGAATGCTATCAGCGCAGCAGCCAACAGAGCAAACGGACGTAGATATTTCTTCTTCATCATAGGATTGAACCGTAATTCGAACGTGTAGTAGATGGGGATATCTCACCCCGGGACGGAATACAGACGCATACATTGTAACAAAAAAGAGAAAAAATGTAAAATTACGCGGTGTGGGCGGTGGGGAGCCCCCACGGGCGATGGTGAGGGTGCGGGCGAGGGGTGCGGGCGAGGGGTAATGGCGGCGCGGAGGGGACATCGCGCCGGGTGCGCGGCCCTGCCGCGCACCGTGCTGCGGACAGAGCCGCGGCATGCAAAACTCTCAGCGTGTGCTACTTGCCAAGCCGCGCGAGAATGCGCGGGGGTAATCGGCGTGCGCGAAGGGCGGAGGCGTGGGTGAGGGGTGCGGGGCGTATGGAATGGTGGTGCGAATATTGCGGGTGTAATGGCGGTAGGGCGCGATGTCCCCATCGCGCCGCGCGAGTCATGCGCGGGGGTAATGGCGGCGTGATGGGCAGAGGCGCGCCCGAGTAGCGCGGGGTGGATGTGCGGGATGCCACGGGGCCCGGGTAATGCGCGTGGGTAATGGCGGCGTGCGCGGCCACGCGCGGGCGAAGGGCGGGGGCGCGGGCGAGGGGTGCGGGGCGTATGTGCGGGAAGCCAAGCCGCGCACCGCGCCGAGGCGCGGCGGCGCGATGGGGACATCGCGCCCT
>JAEDLN010000055.1 GCA_016295275.1 Kiritimatiellia bacterium | reverse complement strand
GATACCATATTCTGGAAAACAATGCATGATTGGGGCTGAAAGGATACTTCCGCAATTTTTGTGCGCCGCTTCAGCTCTAGCGTCAACGGCGTCAATGCTCCCGTCGGACAAACCCGACCGCATGTCGCACAGCCGTACCGGCACGACCCGCGCGACAAATCGAGCGAGACCGGCCCTCCCGACGATACGATGATGCCCGATGGACAATTTGCAACGCAAAGCTGACACGCCGTACAACGCAATGCAAGCCGATCCGCGTCCCCCGCTCCGGGCGGCAGAATGACGCCCGGCTTCTTTTCCGACGCTGCGCCAGCACGGCAAAAACGCCCGATTCCAAGGCCAATCGCTCCCCCAGCCAGCAAAACCCCGCTTTGCTGCAAAAACCGACGGCGGGACGCATCGAAGGACGCTTGCGCCGACTGCTTCCGCTCGCGTGCGCCGGCACGCCCGAGCCGGATGCAATGCCGCGGACAACCGTCTGCACAATCCATGCACCGGATGCACCGCTCGTTGTCGATCCGCTTCTCCGCCAAATCGATGCACCCGGTCGGACAATGCCGCGCACAATGTCCGCATGTCACGCAATCCGAAGAAATGCCCAGCCGGAAAATACCCCTCTTCGCCACCAGACCCAGCAAGGTTCCGATCGGGCAGAGTGTCGTGCAAAACAGCCGTTTCTTCCAAACCGCCATCGCCAAAATCAACACCGCCGGCAACAGCCCGACAGAGGAAACGAGGCGAAAGGCGCGCCCGGTCAACGAATAGGGATCCAACACCCAAAAGCCAATCGCCCAGCCGCAGGCTAGCATGCCGTAGACAACCCCCGCCGTCCCATACCGCAACCACGGCAGATTCGGTGCCTGCGCCGTCTTCCGACGCGAAAGCCAACCGGCCAAATCCTGCAAAATGCCGAGCGGACAGATCACCGCACAATAGAAACGCCCCGCCGCAAACGTAGCCAGCAAGATTCCCAGAACGACGACAAGTCCGCCACCGGCCATTCCGCGCAACAACGCAGGTCCGAACTGAATGTGTTCGTACGATGCCGCCACCCCGTATCCGAGAAACGCCAATACCGTCAGCAACAGGGAAACGGCGGCAATCGAGATTCGAACCGTTAAAAAGTGCCGTTTGTTTTTTTTCATGGAAAGACAGACTCCTCGGAAAATAGATCGGCATGGATTTTTCGTAAAAAGTATCCCATTTTTCACGCACCGCCGCAATATCGTCCCCCCGTTTGCGAACCGCTCGCACCCGGTTGGAATCGTCCGTTTCCCCATTGCGATTTCATGGTGCGCCGCCATCACGCACGCTCATTGCCCGTGGCGGTTCGCCACCGCGGTGCGCGGCTTGCTCCCCCGCGCCATTGCCACTTGACGTGGCGGTGCGCCCCGTTCCGGGACGCCGGGGGTGACCCGACGCCGCGCCCTGCGCGGCTATAGAGAGCGCACGGAGACGCCCCCGGCAAAACTCTCAGCGTGTGCTACTTGCCATTCCCATGGCATTTATCGCCCGCGCATTACCCACGCGTGACACGCCGCCATTACACACGCACATCGCCCGTGGCGGCTCGCCACCCGCGGTGGCTCACAACTGGCTGCCGGGACTCCCGGTCTTTGTGCCCTTTGTGTTAAAAATTCCCCCCCCGCTACGCTTCGATTGTGGGGCGCCATCGATGGCGCCCTCCTCCGCCCACACCCGCGTGCACACCGCCGCGCCGCCCGTGCCATTCATCGCCCGTGGCGGCTCGCCACCCCGTGACCGCTCGCTACCTTAGAGGGTGGGGGATTCCATCTCCGCCAATACTTCCGTAACCTTTTGCTTCACTTTGGCAGTCAATCGCTTTCGAATCTGATAGAGATTGTCGCGGGAAAGATTGTAGAGCTGCATGACCGTCTCCACATCTTGCCCTTCGATCGTACTGGCATAAAACGCCGCATAGTGTTCGGGTCGTACTTCCGGTTTGATTCGGCGAAGCGCCTCATCCAGCGCCGCCGCGTGCCATTGGCGTTCGGCAAAGTCACTGTCGACGGTCGACTGGACTTTTGCCTCCGTTTTATACGCATCAAGTTGTTCGCTGTCGCGCTTGTTGCTCCGTAGCTTGTCCATAACACGCCAATTGACAAGTCCGGTCAGATACGAACGAAAACGACCCTTTGTGCGATCGTAGGAAAATTCCGGAAGAATCCGCACGAGATCGGCGAACACGAGCTGGACAACATCGTCCGCATCCATGTCCGTCAGCCCCTTCTTTCGGGCAATGGCAAAGACATATCCGGCATAAAGGTCAAAGAACCGTTGCCATGCGGCCGCATTCCCGACATCCGAAACCGCCTTCAGCACACTGGTTCGCGTTGCCTCGTTGAAGTATCGATAATTCATGGTTGCTTTTCTTGATTGGGAAGATCGCGCAGGATGTCCAGAGATATGCTCTTGAACGCCTGGTTTACCGTCTCGACGGTCTTCTGCGCCTCCTCCACCGCTTGTTTTCTCGATGCATCCTCCGCCTGCCACCGCTCCTGCAAAGCGTCCGCTTCCGATTTGACTCGAAAGGCAACGACGATTGCCGCCGCCATCGCCGCAACGATGAAAAACCACGCATAGCGCGGCAATCCAAAGGTCCTCGCTTGCAAAATCATTTTCAGACGCAAGCGATGCAAATCCTTAAGCATCGCCTTGGCCGAACGATAGCGAAGGGAGACATCGGGATTCGTCGCCTTATTGAGGATTCGCCACCAAACGGGGAAAAGGGGCGCCCCCGTATCGGCCTCCTGCGATGGTCCCCTGTCCAACTCTTCGATCTGCCGCCCGAAACTCGCGGCCTTCAGCGTGAGACCCAGACTGTAGATGTCGCTGGCGGCAGCCGTGAATGCCTCCGGCGGAACATATCCCTTCGTACCGACAAGCGAACTGGCTTCCTCCTCTTCCACGAGCAACCCCGGATCGGACAAAACCGGACGCCCGCCGACATAAAGGATATTCCCGGGCTTGATATCGCGATGCAGAAGATGGTGCCGCTGAAGAATCGCAAGTCCGCTTGCCAGCGAAAGGGCAAGCTTTACGCACTCCACGAACGGAAGCGCTTTTTCGCCCGCAATGACACGGGCGAGCGTCTTCGGACGATAATTGTCCGGCGACTGCAGAAAAGCATCGTCGAATTCATTGTCCGCTAACTCCAAGACCGTGTAAAAACCCCAATCCGTTTCCACGAGATCCCGCATGCGGACAAGCCCTTCCTGCGGCGGAATCAACCGGAAAAGTTTCGCCCCGCGAAGCTCGCGAGCATACCCTTCTTCCCCGATATCCGCACGCCGGCAAACCTTTACGGCCACTTGTTCGCCATCCGTCCCTTCCGCCAAATAGACAACGCCGTACGCTCCCCGGCCGATTTCTCGCCTGAGCGTCCAGATTCCGCATGTTTCCGGTTGAAAATTCGTATTCATTTGGCTCTTCATTAGGTGAGCCATCATACCAAAAGTTGTCAGATTCGCAATTGGGAATCGTATACTCGAATACATGAAAAAGAATCATTTTCAAGGCTGTAGATTTGTTCTGTCGACGATTGCTTCGTTCCCGGCCATCCTCTTCGTCTACTCACCCTTCCTGCTTGGCGTGACGTTGATCGGTGTCGCCATTCCGTTCGCAACCGGACGGCTTATCGATGCGCTCGCATACGGCCGGCCGTTCCAAACGCCGTTTCTCGTTCTGTCCGCCCTGTTGCTCGTCAAAGCCTTGCTGACGCCGCTGCTGGAACGCTATATTTGCGCCCGTTCCCGCAGAATCGAGACCGATCTGCAGTTTCGCGTCCTGGATACGATCATGAACTTTTCCCCGGGAAGACTCGCCGCCCTCCCGGACGGTGAAGTCATCGCCAAACTGACGCGCGATACCTATGCCATCGGAGGATTCGTCCGCGGACTCTATCCACGCGCCCTTCAGGCTGTGACAATGATGCTGGCGGCTGGCTTCGCCTTGCAATCCCGCTCCTCCCTCCTCGGCATTGGCTTTATCGTCTTCTTTCCGCTCGTTCTCCTCCTATTCGTCCCTTTTGCACAACGCTTTGCCGCCAACTCGCACCGCGTCCGCGCCCAGGGAGACGCTTCCTTCAACTCGCTCATCGACTTCCTGACAACCCTGCCGTTGCTGCGAACGCTCGATGCCGAACAACGCTTTGCCGATGCTCCGCAAAACGCCCTGGAAAAACTGAAAGACGGCAACAGCGAAAGCGATGCCCTGACCATCCGCTTCGGCTTCCTTCTCGGATTTCTCCTCGTAGCCGGTCAGATCGCCGTCCTCGGAATCGCCGGCTCGCTTGCCGCCAAGGGCGCAATCCCCGTCGGCGATGTCGTTCTCTATCAAATGCTCTTCCTTGCGGCTCTCCAATCCATCCAAGGCGTCATCGCGCTGCTGCCCGAACTTGCCGCCCTTCGCGAGGCCGCCGACTCGCTCGGCGAAGTGTTCCGATACCCTCCGCCCAAACCGGTGCAAGATCCCCTCGCGCCTCTCGAAACGCTCGCCTTCGACCATGTCACGTTCGCCTATCCGCGCACGCCGGATCATCCTGTCGTCCGCGATTTTTCCGCAACCTTCCGCCCCGGTAGCATTGTCGGTCTTTTTGGCGCCAACGGCGCCGGAAAATCAACGCTTCTCAAACTGGCTGTCGGTGCCATGGAGCCGCAATCGGGCGCCGTGCGGTTCAACGGCATCCCGCTCGATCGGATCAATCGTCCGCTCTTTCGCCAACGCATCGGCGTCGTCTTTCAAGACAGTCTCCTCGTTACCGGAACAATCCGGGAAAACATTACCCTGCGCGATCCGAAATTCACGCCGGACGACCTTCAACGAGCCCTCGAACGCAGCGGCTTCGACGATGTCGTCAAACGCCTGCCGCAAGGTCTCGATACGATCGTCGGCAATTTCTTCCGTACGCTTTCCGGCGGCGAACGCCAACGGCTCGCCATCGCACGCGCCATTATCCGCAACCCGCAAATCCTGATTTTCGACGAGGCTACCAACCATCTCGATGCCAACGCGCGCAAGTCCATCGCCGGACTGATCCATACGCTTCGTCCCGGCCGGCTCATCCTCCTCGCCGGACACGATGCCGAGCTGGATAAACTCAGCGATGTGAAGATTTCTTGTCAGATACCGGAAAACGATTCGTATATCATGGTGTAGAAGACAAGTGTTCTCTACCTTCGTACATCAAACTAACAACATGAGGATCTATCATGACTCCTAGCGATATCGCAACCGACATTACATCCAGCCAGAATTTTGGCTCGGTCAATGTGTCGACGAACTACACCTACACCTTCGCCGGCGCCAATCAGCAGCGTATGGACGACTCCCGCACATGGGACTAATCGCCGTTCATTCTTTGTTTCGTTCGTGGAGGTGACACTGCGGTGCCGCCTCCTTGATTTATTCGGTCAGAAAGGTTTATTGCATGCTCTTCGTCTTAACGTGCAGCCAAGAAGGAACATTCGATCTGATTCGGCCCCACCTTCAGGGGCTGCCGGTATTCCGATTCAATATCGACAAGCCGGAAGACTATACATGGGATTTCTCCAGACACGGATTCGAGATGTCCAACGTGAAAACGGGCGAATCCATCGATTCGTCGACGATTTCTTCGTTCTATCTTCGAAAGCCGATGTACATCGAGTCGATCGACGTCCCCGCCGAAGGATGTCTGGAAGATTGGCGGCGGAAGGAAACAGACGCCCTGTTTGAAGATTTCTTTCGCGATTGCGAACATCGGGGTCTGACTACGCTGATTCACTCCCGCAATGCAAATTACGGAAAATTGCGCCAGCTACATGCCGCCGAACGCCATTTCAAGGTCGCCGATTGGCACCTGTTTCAAGGCGCGCTGCCGAAAGAGCTGACGCATGGACGCTGGGTGGCGAAATCGTTGACGGGAACGCAAATCGGCCGGGGAAAGACCTTTTTCGTCAAGGAAGTCGATCCGACCAAGTTGGACGTTTCCTATCCTTGGTTTCTCCAAAAGAAAATCGAAGGCCAAGACGAAGTCACCGTCGTCTATGCAAACGGAAAAATCTTCGCCTACCGCTATCCGCGAGCGGATATCTCCGATACGCTGGATGTCCGGAAAGCTACGATTGACAATCCTTCGAAATGGGTTCCTTGCGAACTCTCTACGGCCGAAGAAAGCGCAATCCGCGCCTTCATGTCCGAAACCGGCTACGGCTTCGGGCGCTTCGACTTTATCCGCAAAGACGGCGAACTCTGGTTTCTCGAGCTCAATCCCAACGGCCAATGGGCATGGCTCGACGAAAACAATGCCAACGGACTCATCGCCTCAATCGCCGATCTGATTCTCGCCGACGACAGACGCCTGACGAAGAAAACCGAAAACGGATGACGGATGCCCCTTGACCGGATTCGTCGCCGTTGCACGAACGGTACGCCGCCTCCGACAAGGGCGAAATCCCAACCATCTCCGCTTCACGCGACAAAAATGCGACAGAGCCATGCCCTTCTTTGGCTCCTCGCGCTCATCTTTTGCTGAGCTCGAAGTTTCCGGCAAGCGGCATTGTGTGTGTGTGTTCTGTTACAATTGAAATGAGTCGCATCTACAATAAACCGTGCGCAAAGGCGATTCGCTGAGGATAACCGATTACTGTTCGCCACCCCGAATCACTGCTCGCCGAACCCATTAAGCAATCGAAAGGACTCAAAATGATCAAGGAATGCTTGGTAGACATAATCGATTTTCTCCGTGTTGTTCGCGGGATTGGATACCTCATCTTCGTACTTGCTTTCATCGGATACGGAATCTGGGCCTGGAACAAGGATCGGCAAAAGAAACAAAACAGTGTCAAACAAGCCAATCCTCCCGAAGACGTCAAATAGTCAATCGAAGCAGAGCCATCATGAAGATCTTTATCTCCCTCTTTGCCTTCCTTCTGTTTATCGGTAACACCTACGCCGGTAAGATAGATACTTTCTATCGTGTCGCGTCTCATGCTTTTTATACATTTAACAAGAACCCCGAAGTGCGGGACATGGTAAAAGAAGGTCGCTGGGGAGACCTATTGACGACTTTCATTACCGGTGTAATTATCTTTCTCGCATTCGTCGCATTACTGTCCATCGGATGCGAAATCTGGACTTGGAACAAGGATCGGCAAAAGAAACAAAACAGTGTCGAAAAAGCCGATCCTCCGAAAGACGCCGAATAGGCAATCGAAACAAACGGACAGTCAAGGCAGTATCATCATGAAGATCTATTTCCCCCTCTTTGTCTCCCTTCTGATTGTTGGCAACACCTACGCCGGCGTTCTGACCGGCGCGGCAAAAATTGCCGGCAAAATCGCCAAACACGGTTCGGACAATGCCGCCGAACATGTCATCACCCATTACAGCGATGATGCCGCTCGAGCCGCCGGAAAAATCGCTGAAGACGGTGCGGACAATGCCGCCGAACATGCCGTCACCCACTACAGCGATGATGCCGCTCGCGCTGCCGTCAAAGGCGGCGGAACAGCCGCCGTCCATACAGCTCCAAAGGTAGTCAAGGCCGTTGATGCTACCGTCGAAGCCGCGCGAATCGAGGCGAACGCCACCAAACCCGTTGTCGAAGCCATTCATCGTACCCCCATCGTAAAACCGAGTCAACTGGTCGGAGGCGGTGTCGGAGTCGCAGCAGTTGTCGGTACGTACAACCTGACGGCAGGCGAACGCGACAAGGATCAGGCACTGGCCGATGCCACGCGCGAAACGCTCGCCCAACACCCGGAAATGCTCCCTGAAGTCGTCAAGGTCGATGGCGAAACAGGTTTGTACGGCATGGTTCCCTGGGCAGGACGCGCCCTCATCTGCTTCTCGGTCATCATCGGACTGGCGCTTGGAATCAGAATTCTGCGCCCGCTCTTTCGACGCCGGAAAAGCCAAAAACAGGACGACTCCCAAGACGCATCCAAACCCACCGCTTGAAATCCACCTGAACAAATCGATCATGAACAACGAAGCCTCCCCTCCCCCGCATATCGAAACCCCATCCACGGAGAAAAAGCCGTCCCGTCGCTCCCGGCTAACCATCGTTCTTGCGTTGCTGTTTATCATCTTGGCCTTCTTCTCCGGACTCATGTCGCACCGGATAAAGTCCTTGCTTCCGACATTCGCGCCGCCTGCCTCCGACTCCGCTTCCATACAGATAGACTACGCATCCGAAATCCGTCGCTACAACGATGAAGTCTCCGCCGCCCTCGATCGGCATCTCGCCTCGCTCGACAAGATTGCAGAAGACTTTGAACAACAGCTCCGGACCACGGTCCCCGCTCGGTTCGACGAAGCCCGCGCCGCAATTCCCGAAATCCGGGAATCGTTCGCCGGCGTCAAAACGATGGGGGCCATCGTGAAAGACGGTGCCTTCGACAAGGTGAATGGCGGCGATCGCTTGCAGAATCGCTTCAACGCAATGCTGGAGAAGCCGTTCATGCAACCATGCGCCCGCGCTGGAGAAAGCTTGATTGCCGACTACGATACCTTTGCGGCGCGAATGAACGCCGAGGACGCCGCATTTCGCGAAGAACTCGCCTCCGCCCATGGCAAACTGCCGGATGCGGTCCGCGTCGCGTTCCCCATTGAAACCTTGCGCACAAATATGGCGCAGACCTACGAAGCGCTTAAGGTGATGCCGTTAAAAGCGGGTCTCGTCGCATTCGAAGTCGCCATCGAGGCGGCTTGCATCAAGACGACGATAGCCGCGGTACGGAATTTGGTGCTGAAATTCGGCGGTAAGACAATCGCTAAGGGGGCAGCTTCTGCCGTGGCACCGGTCGCAGACGGACCCCTTCCGGTCGGCGATGTTATCGCAATTGGCGGTTTTATATGGACAGGCATTGATATCGTCAACCTGACAAAGGTCCTTCCAAACGAAATCGGGAAAAGCTTGAACGAAACGGTCGATACGCTTCAAGCGCAGACGATTGACGCCGCGTCGAAAGCGGCTCGCGAAACACGTGCCGCTCACGAAAAAGCCGCCCGCGAACTTGCAGCAGCGGCAGCGTGGAACGAGCAGGAGAAGCTCCCGGAAGAATCCCGTTAAATCGCCGCCGCGCGGTCCATTTGCCGTGCGCATCCCGCGCACCCTCGCCCGCCCCCCGTGGTGCGGTCCCGTTGCCGTGCGCACCGCCCGCACCCCGTTCCGCGGTCCCGTTGTGTGCGCCCCTCTCGTGCGGCATGGCGGTAGGGCGCGATGTCCCCATCGCGCCGCCGCGCCACCGGCGCGGTGCGCGGCATGGCATCCCGCACCTTTGCCCGCGCGCCCCATTGCCGTGCGCACCCCTCGTGCGGCTTGGCGGTAGGGCGCGATGCTTGGCCGCCACCGCCCGTGCCCCCCACCCTCCCGGCTCGCGCTCTTCACGCCCGCCGGGGCTCCCGGCCCCGTGGCGGCTCGCTACCATGGTGCGCGGCTTTTCATCCCGCCTGCCGAGAGATTGCTTCATCAAGGATCCTGTGATAGAACCGTCGTTGTCGGTAGGGCAATGAAGAAATGTACGGTCCGCCCATACTTCCCCCTCTCCGCGCACGCACCTAAACATGCAGAATCATCAGCCGTATCCCATGGAAATCACGAAACAAAAATTCCGCCCCCTCGCCCTTCGTTTTGCGCGTCTTCTTCCCTTGTCAGCCGCCGTACTCTTCTTCTTGCAGCCTGCAGGAGCGCAGAATACGCCACAAAACGATGACGAACCCAGTCCCGTCAATGCCGTTGTGAAAATCGAGGTCAGTACCTCCTCCCGCAGTTTTTCGCTCCCTTGGATCGTTCTCCAGAATAGCGGAAGCGGCTCCGGTGTCGTGATTGCCGAAAATCGCATCCTGACTTGCGCACACTGCGTTTCGGACGCCCTCTTCATACGTGTCCGGAAAAACAACGAAGACTCCATCTATCACGCGGAAACGGAATTCATCGACCATGACCGCGATCTGGCTCTCCTCAAGGTGGACGATCCGGCGTTCATGAACGGCATCATCCCGATGCAAATCGGCGAGACGCCGCAAGAGCAGTCCGAAGTCATCGCCATCGGCTTCCCGACCGGCGGTCAACTCATCTCTTACACGCGCGGCATCGTTTCCCGCGTCGAAGATATCGAATATACGCACGGCAAGCAGGAAATGCTCGCCGTCCAGGTCGATGCTGCCATCAACCCAGGAAACAGCGGCGGTCCCGTCCTCGATATGGAAACGTTCCGAATCGCCGGCATCGCCTTTCAGGGGCGGGACGATGGCGAAGCGCTCGGCTACATCATCCCGGCGGAAATCGTAAATTGCTTCTTGAAAGACACGAAGGACGGGCGGGTGGACGGTATCCCCGAGTCGCTCTTCTCCATTCACAAACTTGAAAGCGAAGCCAAACGGCGCTATCTGGGAATGACGCCCGGACAGTCCGGTTGCCAAATCGCACGCGTTTCGCCGACACTCGGAACGAACTCGATCCAAGAAGGCGATATCCTTCTCGAAATCGATGGATACCGCGTTGCCAACAACGGATCGATCCGCATCGAAGGCAACCGCATTCGAACGTTCAGCCATCCGTTTTATCTGCGCCAAATCGGCGAAGAGGTTCCGGTAAAGGTTCTGCGAAAAGGAAAAACAATTGAAACCTCCGTCCGTACCGGAAAATACAAATCCTTCGCCCAACGCTTTCTCTACGAAAAGGAGCCGGACTGGTTTGTTTGGGGTGCCCTTGTCTTTACGACATTCTCCTACAGCTACGCAGAAGAAGTTTCATTTCAAATGCATGACGACGTAAACGAGGAAAATCTGGAAAACCCGGACGACCGATTCGTCATGCTTTCGATGGTTTTCAGCGATCTGTGCGTGGAAGGATATCTCGGCATGAGCGATACCCATGTCCGAAGCGTAAACGGAACAAAGGTCCGCAACCTGAAACATCTTGTCGAACTCTTGGAGGGAGCTACCAGCGAATTCGTCACAATCGGAATCGACTGCGGCGACGAACAGGACTATTGTCTCGTCGTGGATGCCGCGCAGATTCGCGAAGCAACCCCACGCGTCATGAAGCACTTCCAGATCCCCGCCGACCGGAGCAAGGATCTGCGCGTCCAAGCCCAAAAACACCCCTCCGGCGAACGCTCCCCCGCGAAATAACGCTCGCCCGCATCGCGCCCCGCACCTCGCGCGCCCCGCTCGTGCGCGCATCGTAGTCGCGCGCACCGCTCGTGCGCCCTGTGGTCGTGCGGCTTGGCGGTAGGGCGCGATGCTTGGCCGCCGGGCCTCCCGGCTCGCG
>JAEDLN010000275.1 GCA_016295275.1 Kiritimatiellia bacterium | reverse complement strand
GAGGCGCGGCGGCGCGATGGGGACATCGCGCCCTACCGCTACGGGGAAGGGGCGGTGCGCACGACCACGGGTACTGGCGAGGCGGATGGCAACGGGGCGGGGGACGGGGCGCGGGAGCCTGTTTATTCCTTTTCTTCGAGAGCGAAATTCAGTGCCTGAATGTACGCTTGGATAGAAGCCTCGATGACGTCGGTGGAGACGGCGCTGCCGCGATAGGAGCGTCCTCCGTTTTCGACTTTGACCATGGCTTCGCACTGGGCATCCATTCCCTCCGTGACGGCGGTCAGGTTATAGTGTTCAAGCCGGGCATTGGGAAGACCGGCAATCATGCGCACGGCGGCAAAGGAAGCATTGACGGGACCATCGCCCGTGGAGACCTGTTCGATCAGCTTGTCGTTGACGTAGGCGCGAACGGTCGATACGGGTGTAATGACATCGGAAGCTAAGACGCTGAAGCGATCGAGACGAAGCGTCTGCGTAGCGGCTTTTGGATTGGTGTGATGGGCAAGGGCTTCGATGTCGGCATCGGAAACGACCTTTTTCCGGTCGGCGAGTTCCTTGAATTTGGTGAACAGCTCTTCGATGCGGTTCTCATCGAGGTGGAAACCGAGGTCTTCCAGGCGTTGGGTGAAGGCGTGTTTGCCGGAGTGCTTTCCGAGGACCATTTTATTCCGGGGAAGACCGATGGACTCGGGCGTCATGATTTCGTATGTCAGCGGATTGGCGAGGACGCCATGTTGGTGAATACCGGCCTCATGCGCGAAGGCATTTTCGCCGACGATAGCCTTATTTGCCTGAATGCGGGAGCCGGTTACATTGCAGACGGTTTTCGAGACGGAGTAGATTTTCGTGGTATCGATGTTCGTATCGACATTGTAGAAAGCCTGTCTGGTTTTGAGGGCCATGACGATTTCTTCGAGGGCGGCATTGCCGGCGCGTTCTCCGATACCGTTGACGCAGCATTCGACTTGGGTCACGCCACCCCGGATTGCGGCGAGGGAGTTGGCGACGCCGAGTCCGAGATCGTTATGGCAGTGGCAAGAGAGGTCGATGGTACGGGCTTCCGGAACGTTTTCGAGAATGTCGCGAATGAGGGCGCACATTTCTTCGGGGGTTGAGAAGCCGACGGTATCGGGGATGTTGACGGTGGTGGCACCGGCCTCGATGACACCCTTGACGATCCGATAGATGAACGGGCGTTCCGAGCGGGTGCAATCCTCCAGCGAGAATTCGATGTCGGAGCAGAGTGTTTTGGTATAGCGCGTGCATTCGACGGCGGTCTCGTAGACCTGGTCGGGTGTCATGCGCAATTTGCATTCCATGTGAATGGGGGAAGTTGCGATAAAGATATGGATACGCGGGTGCTTGGCTTCTTTGACGGCTTCCCATGCGCGATCGATATCCGCTTTCCGGCAGCGGGCCAAGGAAGCGACGGTTGCGGTCTTTGCCTTTGCAGCGATTGCCCGTACGGACTCGAAATCGCCGTCGGAGGAAGCGGCAAAACCCGCTTCAATGACATCCACGCGAAGTGCTTCCAGTTGTTCTGTGACAAGCAACTTATCTGCGAGATTCATGGAGCAGCCGGGAGATTGTTCGCCATCGCGGAGGGTGGTATCGAATATTTTGATGGTTCGATGAGAGGACGGGTTATTCATAGTTGGATTTCTGCGGATTGTGAAAAGGAAAACCCCGCGGCAACGGAGCCTCGGGGTCTACAAGCAATGTTCTGTCTTTATTACAGGCTTTTGCGCAACAACGTCTACCCCATTACCGTTGAGCGGCAAGGAGTCCGGTAAGTCGATTGTTGGCGAAAATGACGTGCATAACGACGCAAGTATTTCACAATTCTTCTTTTTTTGCAAGGTCTTTTTGGCGGGCGCTTTTTTGGGGGGCAACGGGGGCACGCGAGATGCCAAGCCGCGAACCGCGCTGCCCGGGTAATGCGCGTGGGTAATGGCGTCGCGAGCCGGGAGGCACGGGGGCCAAGCATCGCGCTGGGTGCGCGGCCCTGCCGCGCACCGTGCCGCGGGCGGGGAGCCCCCGCTGGCAAGCCGCGGCATGCAAAACTCTCAGCGTGTGCTACTTGCCAAGCCGCGCACCGTGGTGGCGAGCCGCAACGGGGCACGGGCGGTGCGCGGGCGCGGGGAGCGGGCGTGGAGCGCGCGTGAGGGGGACGCGCGATGGGAGCGGGTGGGGCGGGCCTGGATGCCGGCGGGGGCGTAATGGCGGTAGGGCGCGATGTCCCTATCGCGCCGCCCGGGTAATGTGCGTGTGTAATGGCGGCGCGAGCCGGGAGGCCCGGCGGCCAAGCATCGCGCCGGGTGCGCGGC
>JAEDLN010000054.1 GCA_016295275.1 Kiritimatiellia bacterium | reverse complement strand
AGCACCTTTCCGACGATGACCTTTCGCATACGACGAATGATTGCGTTATCCTGCAGCATTTCGCGCGAGACGTTCAAGGGAAGATCGCTGGATTCGACGACACCGCGCAGGAAGCTCAGGTATCGAGGAAGGAGTTCCTTGATATCATCGCCGATGAAGACATTGCGGACATAGAGCTGGAGACCCAGCTTTGCGTTGGAAAAGAACAGATCGTAGGGAGCGGTACGAGGGATGAAGAGGAGCGCTTGGAATTCGGTTGCGCCCTCTGCCGAGAAATGGATTGTGGAAAGCGGATCCTCGGAATCGTGTGCGATATGCTTGTAGAAGGCGTCGGTATCCTCTTTTTTCACCTCGCTCTTGGAGCGCTTCCAGATTGCCTTCATCGAGTTGATTTGTTGCGGCACGCGTTCTTCGGGCGGGATTTCCTTTCCGTCTTTATCCTTCTGCGGCTCGGGCTTCACGGAAGGATCGGGGCAGAGGAAGATCGGGTAGGCGATGTAGTCCGAGTAGGTCTGCACGATATCGCGCAGACGCCAATCCTCGGTATATTCCTTGGCATTGTCGTTCAGGTGCAGGCGGATGGTAGTACCGTAGGCCGTATCGTCGCCGGCCTCCTCCAGATCGTAGGTACCCTTGCCATCGGAGACCCAGCGGACGGCCTTTTCGCCGCGGCGGCGGGTCAGTACCTCGACGGAATCGGCGACCATGAATGCGGCGTAGAATCCGACGCCGAATTGACCGATCAGTTCGGGGGCGTTTGCCTTGTCCTTCACGGCTTGGAGGAAGCGTTTCGTGCCGGAGCTGGCGACGGTACCGAGGTTCTTTTCGACCTCTTCGGCGGTCATGCCGATACCGTTATCGGTAATGGTGAGAGAAGATTGCTCTGCGTTGGGAATAATTTGGATCCGGTATTCCGTGTCGTTGGCCTGGGACGCATCGGTAAGGCTTTCGAAGCGGGCCCGGTCGATTGCATCGGAGGCGTTGGAGAGCAGTTCGCGGAGGAAGACCTCCTTTTTCGAGTAGAGGGAATTGATTACGAGATCAAGCAGTTGGCTGACTTCGGTCTGGAATGATTTTTGCATGGAAACGATTCAGGAAGATCGATGGAGTTAACGTAAAGAAAGGATCAATCGCGGCGGGAGCCGACACCGGCGAAGCGCACCAGATAGTAGAGAAGGGTCATCAAGGCGCTGATGGCGGCGGCGACGTATGTTCCGAATGCGGCATTGAGGACTTTTCCGGCGCCTTGCACTTCGGACGGAGCGAGAAGGCCGCAAGCGACGAGGCGTTTTTTGGCTCGTGCGGATGCGTCCCATTCGACGGGAAGCGTAACGAGGGAGAACAGGACGACAGCGGAAAACAGGATGATGCCGATCCAGATCAGATTCATCGAGTTGAAGAGGGCGCCCAACAGGATGATATAGACAGGAAGCTGGCTGCCGAACGAAACGACGGGAACGAGAATCGTGCGAAGACCGAGCCAGCGATAGCCTTCGGCATGCTGGAGGGCGTGACCGGCCTCATGGCAAGCCACGCCGAGGGCTGCGAGCGACGTACCGTTGTAGACCTCCGAGGAGAGGGAAAGCACGCGTGTCATCGGGTTGTAGTTATCGGTCAGCATACCGTCGATCATTCGAACGGACACATTTGTAACTCCGGAGCGTTCGAGCATTTTGAGGGCCGCCTGTGCGCCGGTGTAGCCGGAGGCCGCCCTCACCTTGCTATATTTGGCAAACGTCGATTTGACGCGAGCTGAGAAGAAGAGGGAAAGGACGAGAGCGGGAAGAAGGAAAAGGAAATACATCGGGTCGAAAAACATTTAGGAATCCTTTCAATCGATTCGGTTTCCGGAAAAAAAAGAGGAAAACATTTGCACGATTCGTGTAGCAAAAACCATACCATCGCCAAACGGGGCGTGCTCCTGCGGGTATTTGTGACACAATGTCCCAAGTGGCGGGAAAGTCGCATTTGACAGTTGGCACAGTGTGCCAGAACCCGAGGGAGGGGGATCAGGGGTATTTTTTCAGAGCGGCGGCGATCGTGGCGGCGGCCCGTTCGGTGGCGCCGGCATTTCCGAGGAGGGATCGCACCTCTGCGAGTCCTGTCTTTTGGCGGTTGCGATAGTCGGCATCGTCGACGAGGGCGACGAGTTCATCGCAAACGGCCTTTGGCGTCAGAGCGTACTGGATCAGTTCCTTGCAGATCGGTTTATCGGGCACGATATTGACGAGACCGATGAAGCGCACGCCGGTCAGCAGGTGTTTCATGATGGCGTAGGTTGAGAAACTGACGCGGTAGACGATCACGAAGGGGCAATCGAGCAAAGCGGCTTCGAGGGTAGATGTTCCGCTTTTGACGACGGCGGCTTCGGCCTCTTCGAGAACCTGCCGGGAGTGTCCGACGAGCACTTCGACGTGTTTCGGTCTCTGAGGGAGGCGTGCGAGCAAGGAGCGGACGTCGTCGGCGCGTTCTTCGGTTGGGACGGGAAGCAGGAACGAGCAAGGTCCGAGCCGTTCCTCTGCCATTTTGGCGCCGGCGAGAATATCGGGAAGGAGTCGTGTGACCTCGTTTCGACGGGAACCGGCGAAGAGGGCGATTTTATGTCCGTTTCCCCAAGGCAGGGGCGGATGCAGGGCGGCGCGGAACGCTGCGATCTGATCGACGAGCGGATGGCCGACGAATCGGACATCCAGGCCGAATCCGTCGAACAGTTTCGGTTCGAAAGGGAAGAGGCAGATCAGCTGATCGACGTCAGCGGCGATTTTCGGGATACGGTCCCGATGCCACGCCCAGACTTGCGGGCAGACGTAGTGCACGGCGCGGATTCCGAGGGACTTGGCCTTTTTTGCGAGGCGCAGATTCATTCCCGGGTAGTCGATGGTCAGGAGCAGATCCGGCTTACGGTCGACCAGCAGTGCGGCAAGTTTTTTGAGGAGTTTGGAGAAGAAACGGAATCGTTTGAGCACCTCCCAGAAACCGATGACACCGGTCTGCGACGCATGTGCAAGCAGTTCCACGCCCTCTTCGCGCATACGATCGCCGCCGATTCCGAAGAAGGAGACGGACGCATCCGGCAATTGAGCCCGCAGTTGGCGAACGAGTGCGGCGCCGTAGAGATCGCCTGAGATTTCACCTGCGCAAATCATGATTTGGAGGTGTCGGGGAACGGTCGGCGCGGTGGAGGCGCCGGATAAAGGGGAAGCGTCCGTCATCGGGTCAGGGAGCAGTCCGGAAGGATCGGATGAAAGTGGCGGCGAGCGCGGGCCAGGCGGAGATATCGCGGGTTTCCGGAGCGAGGTGCATGCCATGACCGCCGTAGGGGAAGATATGCAAGGAAGTCTGGACGCCGGCGTCAAGGCATGCGGTTGCGTATGCGGCGGTATTCTGCCAAGGGACGGTACGGTCTTCGGCGGTGCACCAAATGAACGCGGGCGGCGTTTTTGCGGTTACGAACCGGTCGGCGCTCATTTCGGCGAGCTGTTCCCGGGACGGTTGTCGGGTACCGAGCAGATTGGAGAAAGAGTCTGCGTGCGGGTGATCGAGACCGCTGATGACGGGGTAGGCGAGAATGGTAAAATCGGGAATCGGTGAAAACGCGTCGGCGCGATCGCCTGCAAGCGAATCGACCGTATCGCCCTTCACGCTGCCCCATGCGGCCAGGTGACCGCCGGCGGAGAAACCGCAGACGCCGATTCGTTTCGGATCGACATTCCATTCCTGGGCGCGAGCCCGCACCATTCGAATGGCGCGGGCCAGGTCGCGCATCGGTTCGGGGAAATGGGCTTGCGGATGGAAGCGGTAGCGCAAGAGACCGGTATGGAGGCCCAGCCGATTGAAATGGAGGCAAATATCTTCGCCCTCGTAGGAATCCATTCGTGCGGCGTATCCGCCACCGGGGATTACGAGCAGGAACGGACGCGGTTCATCGCCTTCGAGCGCAAAGGGTTGCAGAGAAGGTTGGAAATCTCCCGGAACGGGGGCGTTCCAGAGGGAAAGGATCGGTTGGTTTTGCATTATAATCGGGCGTTTCAGCTAGGAAACCGGCTCTTGCCGCCATGTGTCGCGTTTTCGGAACGGGGTGGCAAGGGCGGCGTAGAGATTCATGGATTCCGGAACATGGAAAGCGCCTCTTTGAAGGAAGCCTTTCCGAGTTCTCCCTCGTTGGTAAAATCGACATCGATTTGTTCTCCGGCGCGGCGGCGGATTGCGATCCAGCGCGTAAGGGCAACCTCGATGACAAGAAGAGCGAGGAGGAAGATGGCGAAGAAGCGCCAGATTTCGGAGCCGAAAGCAGAGCCTTTGAGGAGTTGGAGGATATCTTCCTTTTGCGTCGCGACCGTCAGTTGCAAATCCTTGTGAAGCAGGTCGTTTTGTTCGGCGGAGAGAACGAAGAGGGAGGATTCCTCGATACCGGATTTGACCTGAATGGCGATTTCGCCGTTTGCGGTAAGGACGGGTGCCATTTTCTTCGGGAAGCCGTTCGGATTGGAAGAAGAAACCGTATAGAGACCCGGGAGAATTGCACGGTCGATGACGAGGAAGGTTCCGTCCGGGGAGAATTTCAGTTGTCCGTGGAAGCGTTCGCCGCGCGGGCTTTTGATGTTGCAGATTTCGTGCCAAGTCGCGGATGGCGGCGGCACTTGCGGCTGCGGTTTTTTAGGCTGGGCATATCGGCGCGGATCGTAGTCCGGGCGTCCGGTCATGAGACGGATTTCAGCGGAATCCATTGGGATGACATTGAGTTCCGGGGAGACGGGGCGTGCGACATGGTAGACCAGCTCGTGAAGGAGCGGCACGAAGGTGCTGCGCAGGGGCAGGTCGGAGGACGCGGGATCGAAGGGGACGGCGGAGAGGGCGACGGTTCCGAGGCCGAGGGTTTTCATGCCGAAGAGCGGGGAGCCGTCGTTGAGAGAGGCGATGGTTGTCGGCACGGGCGAGGGAGCGGGGAGCAGTTGCCAGAGTCGAAGGGGTGCGATTCGGCGGAGTTCCCGCGAGGTCCGGAGCAAGGCGAGGCAATCGTGGTTGAAGGATGCGGTATCGATCAAAGGAAGCGTCGGGGAATTGGGGGGATTGACGATCCAGCGGCCCAGCTTCAAGGGGAGCACTTCTTCGCCGGCGTCGGACCAATTGTTGTAGACGTGGGGCTGAGCCTTATGGCCGGGGATGACGAGGAGACCGGCGCCCTTTCGGACGTGGTCGGAAAGAGCGGCCATGGAGGCATCGGAGAGGCGTGCCACATTGCAGAGGACGACGACGGAGAAAGCGGAGAAATCGGTTCGTGCGGCGGCTCGCATCACGTCTTCCACGGTTGTTTCGAGCAGGAAGTCGCGTTTTTGTCCGGCGACGGCTTTTACCAGATCGGGACGAAGGGCGAGGGACACGTAAGTCGCGCTCCGTTCATCGGCGGCGAGGGGGGCGTCGCCGTCGACAATCAAGACGCGCAGCGTATCGAGTACGGGGACGACGAGGCGAGCGGTATCATCGGCGGGCATATCGTCTTTGGATTCGACGGTAGCGGTGATGACGGACGCGCCGGGAGATTCGAAGCGGTAGAGGAAATCGAAGGTCTGGGAGGTACCGGGTTCGAGTTGCCGGACGGAGGTATCGGCTAGGGTTTTGGTTCCGACGCGCACGGAAACCGAATCCGGCGTAACGGCCTCGGTACCGGCGTTTTCGACGGTCACGCGAATTGCGACTTCGCGGTCGGTACCGACGGGATTACGGGAAAGGGCGATATTGGATACGGCGAGATTCCGCACGGTTGCGGGGAGGGGGAGGGTTCGCCAGACGATACGGGGGCGCGGATTGAGTTGGGAAAGGATGGAGCGAAGGGATTCGAGCCGCCCGGAAGATTCGAGTCCCCAACCGACGGCCTGACCGTCGCCGATGATGACGATTAGGCGAGCCGGGTTGGAACCGGCGGAGAGGGAAACGGCGGCGGCGGCGATTGCGGCCGGGGCGTTCATCGTACCCTGTGTCGGGCGAAGCTGCTGGAACGTTTCGCGAAGGATTCGGCGATCGGAGATAGGAACGGGCACGAGGACGTCGGGAGCGGGTCCGCCGAGGATGATGGAGAAGGAAGTGCCGCGCGGGGCTTCTTCGACATATTTTGCGGCTTCTTCGACGGCATTTTCGAAATTGGTTTTTCCATCGGAGCCGGGCATGCACATGGAAGCGGAGCCATCAATGACGAGGACGACATCGCGGCGGGAACCGCCGCCGAAGTGTTTCAGGTTCAGGCGATGTTCGAAGAGGATGGCAATTGCGGAAAAGAGGGCGAGTGCGACAGCGGCGGCGAGCGTGATCCGGCGCCATTTCGGATAATGCCAAAGGGCGGAGCGTGCGCCGAAGAGGACGGCGGAAAGGATGATAGCGGGAAGGACGAGACCCCAAGGCACCTCCGAATCGGGCGTCACGAACGGGCGGGCGAGTGCGAGTGCGGCCATAACGGGGATCAAGCAGCGTGTTGCCAGCAGCAGGATTTCCTCAAGCAGGACGGAACGTTTCCGCTTTTTCAAGGCGGCGGAGAGGAAAAGCATGGCGCCCCAAAAGATCCGTCTGGAGTTCTTGCGGGTCAGCAGATGGATGATAATCGGGATGGCGATGGCCAGAACGCCCAACAGGAGGAGTGGGGTGACAAACTGCATGATAGGGAGGTTTGTTGGCGTTTAGGGCTGTTGAGGGGAAGGAACGTCCGGAGTTTGAGAGGCGGGGGCGGCGAGTTCTTCGGCGGCGGTTTTTGCGGAGATGCCGGTATTGGTTTCGAGGGATGTCCGGATTTGGGCGGCGGTCTCTTCGGAGTCCATCACGGTAGGGGTGACAAAAATCAAGATATTGGTTTTCTGTTCCGACTCTGAATTCCAGCGGAAGAGCCAACCGAGCAGCGGGATATCTCCGAGCAGCGGGATTTTGCGTTTGATATTGGTTTTGTCGGTACGGGAGAGACCTGCGATGACGATGGTTTCGCCATCGGGGACGGTCATGGTCGTTTTGACGGAGCGTTTGGAGATGGTCGGGGCGTAATCGCTGGCGTTTCCGTTTTCGGTAACGGCCTCGATGGAGGGCTCGAGTTCGATTTGGACTTGACCGCCGGGGATGATATGCGGCGTGAGGATGAGTTTTACGCCGACATCGTACCGGGTGATATTCTGGATGACATCGCGATCGTCGCCGGTACCGGAAATCGTCGCTTCGGTCATCGGGATGTTATCGACGATCGAAACCTCCGCCTTGGTATTGTTTTGAGCGCCGAGGGTCGGATTGGCGAGGATTTTGACGTTTGAGCGCTGTTTGAGGGCATCGACATTGAAGACGGCGGGATAATCGGAAACGACTTCGCCGTTTGCGTTCAGGTGCGAGCCGTGGGCGATTCCGACGGTAAGGCCCTGGCCGAAGAGCGATTGGGACAAAGTGCTCATGAGACCGGAACCGGTTGCGGTCTCATCGGTAAAACGGGAAGCCATTCCGATACCGGTTCCGCCGACATGATTCGGCAGTTTGATACCGGTCAGTTGGATACCGAGGGTTTCGGCATCGCCGTCGGTAACTTCGGCAATCAGGACGGAGATATGGACTTGGCGCGGGCGCACGTCGAGCGTACTGACGAGGTTCTGCACCTCGCGAAAGTCTTCGGGGGCGGCGTTAACGATGATGGCGTTGGATTTTTCCACGGCTTCCACCGAGATTCGGCGAAGGAGGGATTGATCGGCATTGCCGGCGGCGAATTTTTCGAGAAGCGTCGTGATATTTTTCGCCAGATCGACGGCATTCAGGTATTGCAGTTCGATGACATTGAAGCGGGAGTGGCCGGTTGCGGCGGAGACGTCGAGTTCCTTGACGAGGTCCTGCACCTTCTGGATTTGGAGTTGCGAACCGGAGACGATCAGGCTATTGGAGTGTTCGGACGAAACGATGGACGGCGGCCGCAAAGCGGGGAGGGGATTGACGGAGCCCGGGGATGCCGGAATCCGGTTGAGCAGTTGATTGGCCCGGCTGGGGTTTTCGGAGAAAATCGCATCGATTTGGCGAGCCAGCTTTACGGCATCGGCATGTTGGAGGGCGATCACCTCCGTGACGCGAGCCATACCGGGGACGTCGAGTTGGGAAACGAGCTGTTCGATGCGGCGGATGGTGGCGGCGGTATCGGTGATGATCAGGTGGTTGGTTTCCTGCAGGACGGAGATGGCGTCCTTGCGGCCGAGATGCGTCTCGAGCATTTTGCGCATATCATCGGCGGAAACATGGACCAAATGGAGGATGCGGGTGACGAGGCCGTTTTCGGGCACCGTTCCGTTATCGCCGACGATCGAGCCCATTTGAGCCGGGCGCGTATTCTGGAGACGGACAACACGGTCGATGCCGTCCTCGTTCACGAGCGTGTAGCCGGAGGATTCGAGGACTTTGGCGTAGAGAGCGAAGGCCTCCTCTCGCGAGACAGGCGGAGAGACGACCGTGATGGTGCCGTTGATTTCATCGGAAACGACGATCCGTCGTTTTGTAAAGACGCCGACCACCTGTGTGAAGACGCGGATATCGACGCGTTCGAAGGTAAACGAAATCAGATCCTGTCCGGCTGGGGCGGGGCTGTTTTTCGGCGCTTCGGCGGTTGGGGGTTGCGGGGCGGGTGCGGCGGTTGACGGCGCTGTTTCACGGGCGACAGGGGGCAAGACGGAAAGGAGGTGGCTCGTCTCCTCGTTTTGCGGGGCGGCGCAAAGGGCGACGTTTGCCGTCGCAAAGGCGCACAGGAGCGTTGTCAGCCGAAGGTGTTTTGTAACATGTGACATGGAAAAGGCTTGCTGGAGGGGGTTTGCTTCGTGCGCGCTACGTGCGCCCGTGCGCGTGTAAGGAAAATCCACCCGAGACAAGCGGCGATTGTCGGCGCAAGGAAAGGGGCGGACTTTGGAACGCCTAGCGAATCACGCCGCGTTTTGTCGTCTGGAAGAACTCGATCAGCGTTCGGATCTCCGGGAGATCCGGGAGTTCTTTGCGGATTTGTTCGATACCGGCGGAAACGGTGAGTCCGGAGTGGCAGAGGATCCGGCATGCCGTATGAAGGGCGCGGATTGTTTCATCGGGGAAGCCGCGGCGGCGAAGCCCGACATGGTTGACATCGAAGGCATGCACGCCATTGCCCCCGCTGCCATCGGTGATGAAATAGGGGGCGACGTCCTGTTTGATGACGGTTCCTCCGCCGACCATGGCATGGCATCCGATGCGGACGAATTGGTGGCATCCGATGAGTCCGGAGATGACGGCCCAATCGCCGACATGCACTTCGCCGGCAAACTGCGTCGCGTTGGAGACGATGATATGGTTTCCGAGAACACAACCATGGGCGACATGGCAGTAGGCCATCAAAAGGCAATCGTCGCCGATGATTGTGGATTCGCCGTCGTTTGTGCCGCAGTTGACGGTGGTGAATTCGCGCAAGACGGTCCGGTCGCCGATTTTGACGAAGGTCTTGTTTCCTTCCTTGAACTTCAAGTCTTGGGTTTTGCCGCCGATGTGGGCGCTTTCAAAGACTTGGCAGTCTTTTCCGAGTGTCGTATTTCCATCGATGACCGCATGGGGGTGGATGACGCATCCGTCTCCCAGGGTAACATCCGGTCCAATGATGGCATAAGGGCCGATTTCAACATTTTCGCCGATTTTTGCGTGTGGGTCGATAATAGCGGTTGGATGGATGTTGCTCATAGGGAAAAGGGAGTTGGATGACCGAAACGAAAAGGAGACCAAATAGCTTGCGGGATGCAAAAACCGATTTCATCCGGAAGCGTTTTCTTCCGGAATGGAAAGGCTAGCCTTCTTTCCGTGGAATCAGCGCGAAAGAGACAGTTGCTTCGGTTGCGACCTTGCCATCGATGGTGACAACGCCCTTTGCCTTCCCCATGGATTGTCCCATGACGGTTCTTTGCATGATGAGGGAGGTTTCGATGCGCATGGTATCGCCGGGCAGGATCATTTTGCGGAAGCGAGCGCCTTCGATGCCTGTGAGGATCGTATCGTATGACTTTGCGCCGCCGGTCGCATCCCTTGTGGTTGCGCAGAGGCACATGAGACCGCAAGCCTGTGCGATGGCTTCAATGTGCAGCACGCCGGGCATGATTGGCTTTTGGGGGAAGTGCCCCTGGAAAAAGGGTTCGTTGACGGTTACGTTTTTGATGGCAACGAGATGCGATCCGTCCTCCGCATAATCCTCGACCTTATCGATGAGGAGGAAGGGGTAGCGGTGGGGAAGGAGAGTGAGGATACGATCGATTCCGAAAGAAGGCATAAAGAGCTCCAAATTAGGACTGATAACTCTTGAAATGCTATCAAATCTTCGTCTGAGTGTAAAATGCCTGTCAGGCGACGGGGCGGGGGAGAGGGGGGATGCGCGGGGAGGGGCGCCATCGATGGCGCCCCACAATCGAAGCGCGGCGGTGGGGCGCGGTGCCGGAGATGTGGCGGGCGGGATGCCAAGCCACGCACCGCGGTGGCGAGCCGCCACGGGCGATGCGGCGCGGCGGCGCGGGTAAGGCGCGGTGAGGGCGCGGGGAGGGGGCGGCGGTGATGCGGGATGCCAAGCCACGCACCGCGCCGATGGCGCGGCGGCGCGATGGGGACATCGCGCCCTACCGCAACGGGACCGGATGGCAAATGGACCGGCGAGGGCGCGGTGGCGAGGGGTGAATGGCGAGGGGGGCGGGGGAGGGCGGCGACGGTGGCGCCCCACAATTACCGTAGAGCGAATTCGACGTTTCTCTTTTTTCTTGAATGGGATAGCGTCATAGCGTATTTTTATCGTTGTATTGCAGATCAGAGAAAAGGAAGACGTTTGCGCATGTACGGATTTTCGAGGAAAAACAGATGAAAAAGGCATTGTCGGTATTGGCGGTAGCGAGCATGGCCGCGGTTGCATTTGGGACGCAAGCGACCATGCCTGAGGTGTTTGATGCCATTGAAGAGTGGTATGCCGAAGCGGTGACGGCGGATTTGCCGGAAGGGACATGGCTCTTTACGAAAAACGGTCAGATTACGGATGCGCTCGCGGAAAAAGCGCGGCAGCGATCGATTACGCTTGTTGCGCTGGATACGCCGCTTGCGGATCATCCGATCAAGCCGGAGAAAGGAGCGTCAGAGCTTCCGTTTTGGGAGAATCGGTTGGTACGGGATGCATGGCTCACGCGCATTCCGGCGGTTTTTTGCGCGGCATGGCTACAGGCGTGTCCGAAGGAGGCGGCGGGAAAGATTGCCTTGACGCAGGTACCGGAATTAGCGGCCTATGCAGGCATGCAGACGCGTGCGGAGGGGCTTGTATGGAGACCTTGCGAGCGGGTGGAAGAGTCGCTTGAGCAGTTGCAAAAGACGGCCGAAGCATTGTTTGAGCGGAGCGAGGAGCTGGGTTCGCGATTGGAGCGACTTTTTGCTGTTTCCGAAAATCTCGGCTTATCGGATGTGGCATACGAACTCATAGACGAGATTTGCCGTTCGGTTGTCACGCTCATGAACGGGGTCGGCGTGCGGTTGGCGCGGGCGGGCGATCCGGAAACGGCCTTTCGCCTTTTCCAAAAGGCGAATCG
>JAEDLN010000053.1 GCA_016295275.1 Kiritimatiellia bacterium | reverse complement strand
CCCGATGCCAAGCCGCGCAATGCCAAGCCGCGCACCGCGGTGGGGAGCCCCCACGGGCGGTTGCGGCCGAGAATCGCGCCCTACCGCAAAGTCGCACGCGTGGTTGCGCACGGGGCACCCTACCGCACGGGAGCGCGCACGGTCGCACGGGGCGGCGTTGCCTGCGTCTTGTCGCAACATCTAGTCAAATGCCGTTTGAAATGGTAGAATGGAAGCATGAATTCTACAGGGATACGGTTCTATCGGGCGCTTGCGCTCTTTCTTTTTTCACGAATCGCCTTTCCGGCGACAAGTGAAGCCGTATCTTTGCATGTTGCGGAGATGACGCCGGAGCGCTACGAACCGGTATTGGAGCGTCAACCGTTCGGGCCGCCTCCCCCTTCCGCCGCCGAAACGGAAGCCGGGCAGAATCAGGGCGCGGCAGAGACGACGGAAGCGGCGGCCATCATTCCGGAAGGACTGGACAAGGTAAAAGTGACGTTGCTGTCGCGCTTTCACGGGTATCCGGCGGTCGGCTTCACCGACGGATCGGACGGTCGTTCCTACTATCTGCTGGAAGGGCAGTCCTTCGAGGATTTCACGTGCGAAGCGGTGCACTTTTCGGAGCAGACCGTTACGTTGCGGCGAAGCGGCATTTCCGCGGAATTGCCGCTCTGGATCAATCCGGCGACGACGAATTGCGCGGATGTTCTCTCGTACGGGCAGCCCGCCGGAAAGCTTGGCGTATTGCCGCAGACCGCAGCGGTGGACGAGGAGGAACTTGCCCGCCGCAAGGAGGCGGAAGCCGCCAAAGAAGAGTTGAAGGAGCGCCGCCGCAAGGCATACGAAGAGATGCAGGAGCGTCGCCGACGCCACGCGGAGGAAATGTCTTCGCTATCGCCCGACGAACTGGAAAAACGGTTGCATGACATCAATACGGATTTGATCATCAGCGGAAACGGGCCGCCTCTTCCCATCGATTTGAACGATGAAGATCTCGACAAGCTTCATGACGCGGGCTTTGACGTAGGACGGCGTCCGGGAAGAGGCGGGCGCAGAGGACCGCGTTCGCAAGGTCGTTCCGGCGCGTCCGGACAATCCGCACCGGCTTCCGGGGCGGACGCATCGTCGGAAGGAGCGAAGTAGAGATGCCGATTACAGTTCATTTGCATGGGCGGAAGGATCCGCTCGTTTGCGACAGCGGAATCTGCGTGCGGGAAGTGGTTCCGGCGCGCGATTCGCGCGGATATCCGGTGGTGGCGGCACTCGTCAACAACGATGTCGCATCGCTCCAGACGCGCTTGGCGATGAATTGCACGGTCCGCCCGCTTTCGGTTGCTTCGCAAAACGGGTGGCTGGTTTTCCGCCGTACGGTTTGCTTTTTGCTTTCGGTTGCCGCAAAGCGTGCCTTGCCGGATTGCCATTTGCGTGTCCGTCATTCGATCGGATGCGGCATTTACGCGACATTGCGCGATGCGCAAGACGCCCCGGACCGGCCCGTGACGGACGAGGAAGTTGCGCGTCTGCGCGCGGCGCTGACGGCGCTTGTCGCGGAGGATATTCCGATCCGGCAGGAACTCTGCGGCTACGAGGAATCGGTGGAAACCTTTGCCAAAGCGGGGCAGCACGACAAAGTCGGTCTGCTGCAACACATGAATGCGCCCGTCGTTTTGCTGCAAGTCTGCGGACCGTATCGCGAAATCTACCAAGGTGCGATGCTGGCCTCCACGGGACAGCTTACGCCGTTGGAGCTTTTGCGCGAGGGCGACGGCATTCTCGCCATCGGGCCTTCCCGGCACGATCCGTTTGTCGTGGCACCGCATTCCATCAACGAGGGGCTGATGCGAATTCATCGCGAACATGCCGTCTGGGGCGATATTTTGGGAATTCACTGCGTGGGCGATCTCAACCAAGCTATTGCCGACCGGTGCATGACCGACGTCATGCAGATGAGCGAAGCATTGCACGACAAGAAATTCAGTCAGATTGCCGATGAAATCGCATCGCGCCGGCCCTTGCCGCGCCTTGTCCTGATCGCAGGTCCCTCGTCCGCCGGAAAAACAACCAGCTGCAAGCGTCTGGGCATTCACCTGCGGGTCAATGGCCTGCATCCCGTCATGCTCTCCACCGACGACTACTTCGTCGACGAAAAAGACGATCCCATCGGGCCGGACGGAAAACCGGACTACGAGGACATTCGTGCCGTCGACATTGCCGGATTGAAGGCGGATATCGCCGCTCTTTTCGAAGGGAAGGAAATCCGCCGCAGGCAGTTCGATTTCCGGAGCAAGAAACCGGTCTGGACGGAGGAGCGGATTCGTCTGGGCGATACCGACATTCTCTGCATCGAAGGAATCCACGGGTTGAATCCGCTGCTCACGGATTCCGTTCCGCGGGAGAAGAAGTTCCTGATTTATCTTTCTGCGATTACGCAGCTGGGCATCGATGATACGACGATTCTTTCCACGTCCGACAATCGCCTGATTCGCCGCATCGTGCGCGACAACCTGTTTCGCGGGCACAATGCAAAGAAGACGATTTCGCTTTGGCCGAATGTCCGCCGGGGCGAGGAAAAGTGGATTTTTCCGTATCAAAACGAAGCTGACGTATCGTTCAATTCGTCTTTGGATTACGAGCTTTCCGTTCTCCGCCCGTATGCGGAGGCCCTTCTTGCGGAAGTCAAGCCATGCGATGCCGAGTACGCCACCGCGCGCCGTTTGCAGGACGTTCTCAAGAACTTCCATCCGATTCCGCCCAATGCCGTGCCGGGAAATTCGATTTTGCGCGAATACATCGGCGGTTCCGTTTTTCAATATTAGCCGGCTGAACGTCAGCCATTCTCCACAACGTTTTCTGTTTGAATGAATATGAGTGCTGTCAATTTGCGAGTTGTCTGCTACAGGCCTCCCCGCCGTTCGCGGACGCTTGAAGTCTTTTTGAAACGTCCGACGTTCGATTCCAAGGCGCAGGTGGTTGCGCAGGAGATTCTCTCGGATATCGCGCATCGCGGTCTTCCCGCCGTTTTGGCGGCCGTGTCCCGCATCGATAAGGTTTCTCTTCGCGCCACGGAGCTTCGGATTTCGGAGCGCGAGTTCGAAGCGGCGGATTCCGCGTTGGGCGAAGAGGTCAAGGCGCGGATTCGCGAGGCGCACGATCGCGTAGCGGAATTCGCCCGGAAATCCATGCGCCCAAATTGGTCCATGAAGACCCCGAACGGCGGCGTCTTGGGAGAGCTGTTCCGTCCGCTCGAACGGGTCGGCGTGTACGTTCCCGGCGGTACGGCGCCGCTTGCCTCAACAGTTATCATGACGGCGACGCTCGCGCAGGTGGCGGGGGTGCCGGAGATTGTCGCCTGCACGCCTTGCGCAAAGGACAAGACGGTCCGTCCGGAAATTCTGTATGCCATGAAGCTGTGCGGCATCCGGGAGGCCTACCGGATCGGCGGCATCCAGGCGATCGGCTTGATGGCATACGGAATTCGCCATACCGAGCCGGTTCAGAAGATCGTCGGTCCCGGCAATGCATTTGTGACGGCCGCCAAGCAGCTGGTCTACGGAACAGTTGCCCTCGATCTGGTGGCGGGGCCGAGCGAAATCGCCATTTTGGCGGACGATTCCATGAATCCGGATTGGATTGCCGCCGACCTGCTGTCGCAGGCGGAGCACGGCTCCGGTTTCGAACGTTCGCTCTTCATCACGGACAGCGAGCCGTTCGCCCAAAAGGTCAGTGACGCCATCGCAAAGCGCATTCCGAAAATGTCGCGCAAGGACAAGGTGATGAAGGTCATCGAGAATTTCGGCATTCTCCTGCTTGCGGTGCCGAGCATCGAGGTCGGTCTTTCGGTCATCAACCGGTTTGCTCCCGAACACTTCGAGCTGATGGTGAAGGATCCGGAGCGGTATCTTCCCCATGTGAAATCTTCCGGAGCCGTTTTTGTCGGCCCCTGGACACCGGAATCCGCAGGCGACTTTGCCGCCGGCCCGTCCCATGTTCTTCCGACGGGCGGGGCAGGGCACATGTTCAACGGACTAACCGTAGAGGATTTTCGCCATCGCACGAGCATGGTGCAATATACGGAAAAGGATCTTTCCGATGCGCTTCCCATCATCCGGACGTTTTCCGATATCGAGGGGCTTGACGGCCACCGTTGGGCGGGCGATGTCCGGTTCAACCAAGGGGCGGAGTCCGCTATCGGCGAAGATGGCGCGGACGCCGGGCGCGATTCCGATGCACAACCGGAGCGGAACTGAGCCGCGCTCTTCCGCCGTGCTTTGCCAATTGTTTTCGGATTTGGTAGACTGAGGCATCCGTTCATCCGTACCGGATGGTGCGGTCCGATTCGTCCAAAGCGACTTTCCTTTTTTCGCGCCGGCCTTGGATTTTTCCTTTTTCCATCGCCGTGCCGCCTGTTTCAAAAAAAGAGGTATCCCTTCAAAACGTACTCCATCTTCCGGGTTTCAAAGCCCTTGCACACGCCCGCATCCTCCCGAACGGAGAGATGTCGGCGTGGCTTTGTTTTTGTGTTCGGTCCTTCCGGGAAACTTTGTCCGCCCTGATCGGATGCCGGTTCCCGTTTTCCGGCGTTTTGCACGTATTCTCTTTTTTCTTTTTCCATTTCTTCGTCTTTTCTGATTTTTGATTTATGACCGACCCTGTTCCGGCTGACGGATCTGCTTTGATCTGGCGCATTGTCATCATGATGGCGGCGCTAGGGGCCAGTTTTTTCTTTTCCGCATCCGAGTTTGCCGTTATTCGCCTCAACCGTCTGAAGCTCAAGAGCCAAGTGGACGACGGCAATCGCACGGCGGGGATTCTGCAGCATTTTCTGGAAAACGCCGGCCGTTATCTTGCCAGCATTTCCATTGGAAACACCTTCGCCAATTTGCTGCTGTCCTCGCTCGTTGCCGTCACCTTTTCGGATCCTCTCACCGAATGGCTGATCAAGCGGTTTTCCACGACCGGCGGCGACAAGGAGTTCGTAACTTCCATTGCAACGGTGGTGGTGACCGTGCTTATTACCTATCTCGTGTTGGTATGCGGGGAGATTACGCCGAAGCAGTTTGCCATCAGCAAAGGCGAAAGCTTCGCATACCGCTTTGCGCGTCTGCTTCGCGGATGGTCCTATCTGGTTGCTCCGATCGTCTGGCTCGTCGATCATTCCGGGCGTCTGATTCTCCGGCTCTTTGGCGTGAAGCAGCTCTCTTCCGCACAGGTGGACGTAAACGAGGAACAGATTCTGCTGCAAGTGGAATACGGCGAACAGAACGGCGCCATCGAAACGGACGAGAAGGAGATGATCCAGAACGTTTTCGAGCTGAACGATCTCACGGCCGCCGATGTCATGGTGCACCGGAAGGATATCGTTGCCGTATCCTCGGATGCCACGCCGAAGGAAGTGCAGAATGTGATTCGGGAAACCAATTTTTCCCGGATTCCCGTCTATTCGGGTACGATCGACAACATCATCGGTGTTTTGAATTCGCGCGATATTCTCTTGCGCTCGCTGGAAGGAAACGGCTTTTCCATCGCGCCGATGATCCGGACCATTCTATTTGTTCCCGAGACGCTGAAGGCGGATGTTCTTCTCAAGCGCCTGCAGGCCCGCAAGCAGTCGATTGCAATTGTCATCGACGATCATGGCGGAACGTCCGGCCTTCTTTCGATCGAAGACCTGCTGGAGCAGATCGTGGGCGAAATCTACGATGAATACGATACGGAATCGGAAATTCCGAGGATTGTAAAGCTGTCCGGCGAAAAATGGCGCATTCCCGGCGAATCGACCATCGATTCCGTCAATACCGAGTTGGAGACGGAGCTTGTCGAAGGCGAATTCAATACGATCGGCGGCTATGTGATCGAGCGGCTCGGTGCCGTTCCGGTACCCGGAGCGGTCGTTGACGTGCCGGAGCTGCATCTCGTGCTGACGGTCGAGCGGATGGAAGGCCATCGCGTCGCAAGCGTCATTCTCGAGAAAAAGAATCCGGATTCCGAGTCCGTCGAGGCCGGCGGCGCCGGTGCCGTTCCGGAGGTATAGCGCAGACGGTTTTCCCGGCAGTCGTTTTGTCGCGTTTGCGGACTTTTCGTTTTTCAGCCACTTAGCATCGTGGGGGCAATCATGTTTACATTCGAGTCTCGTGAAATCGTTCCGTTGGACGGCATCTGGTCCTTTCGTTTTACGGAAGGGGGAGCCTTGGAGGATGCCGCTCCGCAGGATGGGCAGTATGATGATATCATGCCGGTTCCGGCGGTTTTCGATCTGCAGGTTCGCTATCTCCGGAAGCGCGGGCTTGCATGCTACCGGCGCACCTTCCGGCTTGCGGCTCCGTGCCCGGCGGCGCTTCTCCGCGTCGACGGCATCGGGCTGTGCGCGCGGTTTTGGATCGACGGTGCGGAGGTCGGTACGGCCGATATGGCGTACAATCCGTATGTTTTCAAAACAGGAGCGCTCGACGCCGGAACGCATGTCATCGAGATGGCCATCGACAACCGGCTTTCGAAGGATACGCCGTTTTTCAAACCGAATTACGATTTTTATGCGCATGGCGGCGTTTACCGGTCCCTCTCTCTAGAGGCGCTTCCGGAGGGAATTGCTTTGGACCGGATTCAGGTCCGCACGCTCGATTCCCGTACCGGAAAGGTTTCGCTGCGGGTTCTTCTGCGCGGTTGCACAAGCCCCCGAAAGGTTTCCGCTTCCATTCGCTTCGATACCGACGATGCTCCCCGTGCGGTCACGTTGGATGCCGCGCCGACGCCGCTTGCACCCGAGGGCGAGGCGACGCTGGAGATGGTCGTTCCCAAGCACCGTCTTTGGTCCCCCAAGACTCCGGCGCTCCATACGCTCACCTGTTCGCTTGCCGATTCCGGAGATACGCTTGCCGAAACCTTCGGCATTCGCGACATCCGCACGTCGGGCGGCAAACTGTATCTCAACGGGGAACCGCTGTGGCTTTTGGGCTTCAACCGCCACGAGTCGCATCCCGAGCTGGGTCCCGTTCTCCCGGAGAGCGTCATGCTCACCGATCTCGAACACATGCGCGAGCTGGGATGCAACTTTGTCCGCGGTGCGCACTATCCGCAGGATCCGCGTTTTCTCGATCTCTGCGATCGGTTCGGTTTTCTCGTTTGGGAGGAAGGTCTCGCCTGGGGTAACGAGGCACCTGTCCTTTCCGATCCCGTTTTCATCGACGGACAGATTGCGCAGATGCGCCGCATGGTGCGCCAGAGCGTCAACCATCCGAGCGTCATCATTTGGGCCTTTCTCAATGAATTCGATTCGGGCAGCGATGCCGGCGTTTCGCTTTGCCGCCGCCTCGTGGATACTCTCAAAGAAGAAGATGCGTCCCGTCTTGTGACCTTTGCCTGCAACCGCGGCGGAAACGACCGCTGTTCGGGAATGGTCGATCTGGTTTCCTTCAATACCTATCCGGGCTGGTGCTGGCCCGAAGCGATCGAGCAGGAGCCGGAGGAGATGATTTCCGCCGCCATCGAGTCCAATATCCGCCACTTCTTGAAGATTCGAAAGCCGGATGCTCCCATTATCGTTTCCGAAATGGGATGCTGCGGTATTTACGGTACGCACGATGATGCCGCCGCGCAGTGGACCGAAGAGTTCGAGCTTCGCTATGTTCGCGCATCCTACGAGGCGGCGGTG
The DNA here is from genome assembly GCA_016295275.1 of Kiritimatiellia bacterium. Classification (GTDB taxonomy): domain Bacteria; phylum Verrucomicrobiota; class Kiritimatiellia; order RFP12; family UBA3636; genus JAEDLN01. Next base: position 4,051 of record JAEDLN010000053.1, on the reverse strand, counting down.
GCATGCCCGGAGATTCAGGGCTTCACCGTTTGGCAGCTGAATGACTGCTACAGCTATCATCGCAAGGGCGGCAGCCTGCGCGGAAAACCGTTTGGACAGAATTTGGCCGGTGCATTCGACATCTATCGCCGCAGGAAGCTGGCGGGATATCCCGGAGCCCTTTTCTCGAAGCCGCATCCGTAACCGGATCCTTTGCGTCAAGATGTCGGCGATTCAGGATTTCACAAAAGGGCCTCTTTTCAAACCGCTTGTTCTCTTTTCGCTCCCTTTCATGCTGGCGAACGGATTGCAGGTCCTGTATTCCGTCGTCGATATGCTGATCGTCGGGCGCTACGTCGGAGAGGTCGGGTTGGCGGCCATCTCCAACGCCGGCCGGATGTTTGTGTTCCAGACGCTTCTGGCACTCGGCTTTTCGGCTGCCGGACAGGTGTACATTTCCCAGCTTGTCGGGCAGGGACGCTACCGGGATCTCAATCAGACGATTGGGACGTTTTTCACCTTTTTCATCTTGATGGGCCTCGGGCTGACGGTCTTTTTTCTCGCCTTTACAAAGCCGTTTCTGAATCTCATGGCCGTCCCGGACGGAACCTATCGGGATTCCCGTCTCTATCTGATCATCTGTACGGCGGGGCTTGTGTTTACCTACGTGTACAACATGATTGCCGCCGTACTCCGCGGATTGGGCGATTCGTTCCATCCGTTTTTGTATATTGCGATCGCCTCTGCCGTCAATATTGTTCTGGACATCGTTTTCATCGTTTGCTGCGGCATGGGCGTGGCGGGAGCCGGATTGGCCACCAGTCTCGGACAGATCGTTTCCGGACTGCTTTCGCTTTCGTTCCTGTATCGCCGCCGGAAACAGTACCAATTCGATTTCCGTCCGGAACGGTTTCGCCCGGACAAGGCAATCGTCCTTGCGTTTCTGAAATTGGGACTTCCGCTGGGAATGCGCTATTCGCTCGTCAACATTTCCATGATGATCGTCCTGCGCATGGTGAACGATTACGGAACGGCGGCTGCCGCCGTTTTCGGAATCGGCTGCACCATCGACGACACGATTACGAAGATGACGCAAGGCATCATGCAGGCATCGACCGGCATCATCGGTCAAAACTGGGGAGCACGCCATTTCGGACGCATCCGGCGGACGGTCTGGTATGCATGGTTTCTGTCGGCGAGTTTCTATCTTCCCTTCGGCATTCTGATCGTCTGCGCGCCCCGTTTGCTCTTTTCGTTCTTTTCGGACAGTCCTTCCGTTCTGGAGCTGGCCCCAGTGTTTGTGAATGCCATCGTCTGGTCGTTTCCGGCGTTGGTTCTTCTGCGCGGAACCAACGGCTTTGTCAATGGAATCGGCAACATGAAGCTGGCCTTTCTACTGGGGCTCCTGGACAGCCTTGTTCTGCGGGTCGGACTATGCTGGCTTCTCGGAAACTATTTGGGATATGGCTTCCAAGGGTATGTCTTCGCTTTCGGAACCTCTGTCTACGGTCTCTGTCAGCCGGTTGTTCTCTATTTCTTCTTTTTGAATTGGGAACGGCGCGGGCTTTCCACAGCGCCAGAGAACACCTGTCCTGCTTTGCATAAGGATTTGCTATGATGGAATTGAAAATGGGAACGCTTTCCCAGAATGGAATTTCTTTGCTGACGGGGCTTGCCCCGGAATGGTCGGCCGAAATCGTGCCGGAAGGCGCCTTTCTCTCCGGGCCATTCGCCAAACGGGCTTCCGCCTGTCTCGTTCCGCTTGGCAAGATCGAACGCGCCGATCGTTTTGCGGCAAGCGTCCGGTTTGAAAACATACCATGGTGGACGCATCCCGAGAGCGGAAGGGTGGCGGACAAGCCATTGCCGCCGCTCGCGTATTGGGTGCTGTATCGGCATCTTCCGCAAGCAGACGGGCTCGTGCCGCTGACCCTGTTGGTGCCGTTGCCGACCGACCGGGAGGCCGTATCGCTCCAGTCGACCGGAGGCGCTTCCACCGCCGATGTTCTTTCGCTCCTTGCGGAGACGGGCGATACGAGCCTGCCCGTGCAGGGCGGCCGATGCCTCTTTGTGGCGCATGGAACCGATCTCGATACGCTCCTGGAGAAATCCGCCCGGGCGATTTCCAGAGCGCTGCCGGGAGCGAGACTTCGCGGTAGAAAGCCGGTACCCGCCATCCTGGATAAATTCGGGTGGTGCACCTGGAATGCGTTTTACCAGACGGTCGATCGCGAAAAGGTGCTGGAGGGACTGCAATCCTTTTCCGCCGACGGAACGCCGCCGCCACGGTTTCTCGTCTTGGACGACGGTTGGCTCGATACCGCGCCGCTTCCGTGCGGCGGCGATGTCCTCAAGGGCTTCGAGGCGAACGGACGAAAATTTCCCGGCGGCCTGAAAGCTTTTGCCGCCGACGTGCGCGCCGCCTCTCGCATCGACGAAATTCTGGTGTGGCATGCCGTCCACGGATATTGGCGCGGCATTTCGCCGACGGAACCGGCCATGCGCCGCTATCGCCCCCGTCCGGTTTCGATGGCGGGCGATGCCAATATGAAGCGCTCCTCCTTCACATGGCTCGAAGGCTGCGATCAAACCTATCTGCCGGCCATCGAAAAGCTGCGTTCCTTTTACATGGATTTTCACCGGTTCCTGCAAGAATCCGGCATCAGCGGCGTCAAGGTCGACAACCAATCTTCGTTCCTGTACCAATCCAATGCCTATGCTCCCGGCAAGGGCCGCACCGCTCACGCAAAAGCCTTTCGCCGCGCACTCTCCGCTTCCGCCAAGGCGTGCTTTTCAGGTTGCCTGATCTCTTGCATGTGCGATGCGCCGGAAATCCTGTACGAGGCGCGATACGATAATCTGGCGCGGTCGTCCGACGATTTCTTCCCGGATCGTCCGGCGTCCCATGCGGCGCACCTTCGGGCTAATGCCTATTTCAGCCTTTGGTTCGGCCAGTTCAGCTGGATGGACTGGGATATGTTCGCGAGTGGGCATCCGTATGGTCCGTACCATGCCGCGGGGCGTGTTCTTTCCGGCGGACCGGTTTATGTGGCGGATGCGCCTCGAGAGCATGATGCCGGACTGCTTCGGAAGGTGGTTTTGCCGGATGGTTCGGTTGTCCGGTGCGATGCGCCGGCGCGTCCCGCTTTGTCTTCTCTGTTCGGCGATTGGCAAAAGACAAAAGAGCCGCTCGTACTGGTCAATACCTTTTTGAAAGGGCAATATGGCGTTGCGGGCATTTTCCAGGCGGAGCCCGGCGAAGCGGCGGCAGCGGCTTTTCGGTCCGGTTGTCAGGCGGTACGGGCGTCCGATCTGCCCGGAAAATCGGGAAAGCGGCGCGGGGTATGGGCCGTTTGGGCGCATGGAAGCAAGTTGCTTCGCGTGCTTGCAAAGCCGGAGAAGGAAATGGGGCCGTTTGACGTGCGCGGGATCGCGGAGCGTTGTCCGCTCGGGTGCGAACTGTTGACGTTTGCGCCGGTCGTCGGCGGTCTTGCGATTGTGGGAATCGAGGAAATGCTGTTTGCCGCGGCTCCGATAGCGCAAGTCGGGCATTCCGCCACCGGTGTTTCCGCCCGTTTCCGGATGGGTGGAACGCTTGTTGCATACGCGCGGAAAAAGCCGTCCGGCGTCTTCTTCGAGGATCGACCGGTTCCGTTTGGCTACGATCCGGAAACCGGTCGCATTGATTGTACGATTCCCGATTCCGGAATGCTTCGGATTCAGGCGTAAGACCGCGCACGTGCGGCGGCGCGGGCGTTGGCGCGGCGGCGCGGGCGAGGGTACACGGCGGGCGAGCATCGCGCCGCATCGCCCCGTGGTCGTGCGTAATGCGCGTGGGTAATGGCAAGTAGCACACGCTGAGAGTTTTGCCGGGGGCGTCTCCGTGCGCCCCCTATAGCCGCGCAGGGCGCGGCGTCCGGTCACCCCAACGCCCCAACGGGGCGCACGATGCCCTGCCGCGCACCGCGCCATGGCGCCGCCCGGGTAATGCGCCACCACGGGCAATGCGTGCACCCCGCGCGTGGGTAATGGCGGTAGGGCGCGATGTCCCCATCGCGCCGCCCGGGTAATG
>JAEDLN010000274.1 GCA_016295275.1 Kiritimatiellia bacterium | reverse complement strand
GCGGACAGAGCCGCGACATGCAAAACTCTCAGCGTGTGCTACTTGCCAAGCCGCGTACCGCGGTGGCGAGCCGCCACGGGCGATGGGGACATCGCGCCCTACCGCCATGCCGCACGAGAGGTGCGCACGCAACGGGGCACGGGCGGTGCGCACGACAACGGGGGACGGCAACGGGGGATGGGGCGGAGGCGGGGTGGTAGGGGAACAATTCAGGTACGGTTTACGGCGGGTTTGTTTTCTGATACACTGCACGACAGACATCGGAAGATGAAAAAACTGTTTTATATTTGAACCAAACAAGTCATCCAACCATGAAAAATTCGATTTTGAAACCCATTTTCAGGGCGATTGCGGCGAGTTCTCTTTTGGGCGTCGTGCAGGCGGCTCAAACGCAGGCATTTCAGCGTTCGGCAATGGAATTTGTCGATGCAATGGGTCCCGGCATCAATATCGGCAACACCTTTGACGTGCCGAATGGCGATGAGACCGAGTGGGGCAATCCAAAGGTCACGCGGGAATTGATCCATGCCTACAAGGAGAAGGGTTTTCAGGCGGTTCGCATTCCGATTTCCTGGCGCAAGCAGTTTTCGCGGGAAGATCCGGCCCATACGATCAAGCCTGCGTTTCTCGAACGCGTGAAGGAGGTTGTGGACTGGTGCATGGAAGAGGATTTGGTGACGATTATCAACATCCATCATGACGGCGGCGACGACGGCTGGCCGGGAGCGTGGCTTACGATCGACGGCAAGCACGAGGAACAGGCGGGCGAGATTCTCAAGCATTTGTGGACGCAGATTGCGAATACCTTCCGGGCGTACGACGAACGGCTCATTTTCGAGGCCTTCAACGAAGTGCGCAAGGCGAAGCGGTATGCGGGTGTCTCCGGCAAGCAGGCCAATCAGGAGGATTGGGGCGGACAGCAAGCCTACTTCGATGTCGTCAACCGCTATGGCCGCATTTTCTACGAAGCGGTACGCGCGACGGGCGGCAACAACGCAAAGCGGTATTTGATGATTCCGACGTATGCGGCGGGTTTTCAGCCGCATACCATTCGCGCATGGAAGACGCCGAATGCGAACGACAACCATATCATTGCAACGATTCACTGCTACGAGCCGGGCGATTTCTGTCTGTGGGGAAACCGGAAGGCGCACGATCCGGCCTATGCGAAGCAGTGCCTCGACCGCTATTTTCCCGTCATGAAGGAGCACTTTATCGACAAAGGCATTCCGCTGATTCTCGGCGAAGTGAATGCAACGCTGCGCTACTATGACGCCGAACGGCTTTTGCCCAATCACGATGCGCGGGTGCGTTGGGTCTGGCAGTATGTCAACGAGGCGCGCAAAAACCGCTTTGCCGTCGTCTTTTGGGAAACCGGTGCCGGCGGCATGGGCGAAATCGACCGCAGGACCTGCAAATGGATCCATCCGTCCATCATCGAGGCCTTCATTGGCGCGCACAAGGGAACGATGACAAAGGAGGATGCCGAAAAGCTGGCGCAGAGTGTCAAGGTATCGGCTACCGTCATCTATCCGAAAACGGATGATGTCCTGCGTTGGAAAATCGGCTCCGATTCGTATGCCAAATGCTGGGGACAGACGATGGGCTTCGGCAATCTGAACGGCAATGGCGTCAACAGCCGCTATCTTTCCTCCGACGAAAACGGCAATTTATTCATACATACGAAAGGACTTGGCGGCAACATGCTCCACCAGCAATTCTGGGCGGATCAGAGCATTACGGCCAAGCGCACGTTCAAGGCGTATGTCATGACGCATGAAGCGACTCCATTGGCGGGGCGCAAACTTGTTTTCAGCCTGAAGGCACTGAATGGAACAACGGCAAATGTAAAAGGGTTTCTGCGGATTCCCGGCATCAAGGATCAGGTGCACTTCGGTGCCGACATTGGCCAGGACGGGGCATTTGTCGTGACACCGGAAAATCCGGTCGTAACGGTCGAGATTCCGTTGCCTGCGAAAACGGATGCGGTTTGGCGGGAAAATCTCTCCGGCGGCATCAGTGCGGAACTTCAGTTCTTTCCGGGCAAGTGGAATGAAGGCAAGAAGTTGGATTGCGTCATGAGTCCGATTCGGCTCAAATAGAGCGGTATCGAGCCGTGGCGTGGCCGGGCGCCCCGGCGGGGTGGCGAACCGCCACGTGCGGTGGGGAACCCCCACGGGCGGTGGCGGCCGACCATCGCGCCGCCCGCGTCATGCGCGTGGGTAATGGAGGTGTCCGTGGGGGTGCGCGACGAGTGCGCGGCGATGGCGCGGGATGGGGCGCGCGACGATGGGATACGGGCAACGGCGCACGGGTGTAGTGGCGTGGCGCGGTGTGTGCGATTTTCGCGGGTGTAATGGCGGTAGGGCGCGATGTCCCCATCGCGCCGCCCGGGTAA
>JAEDLN010000273.1 GCA_016295275.1 Kiritimatiellia bacterium | reverse complement strand
TACGCACGGCAACGAGGCACGAGGTGTGCGCACGGCGCGGGTGCGCGAGGGTGCGTGGCGAGGTCGCGCGAGGGTGTGGCGGCGAGGGTGCGTGGCGAGGTCGCGCGAGGGCGCGTTACGGGAATGCGCAACGGGGCTTGGACGTCAGACGAGGGAGCCCCTTGTCGGGGAAGCCAAGAAGATCGAAAGGAGCAAGGCAACGATGGAGGCCAAGAGCCAAGGGGCGAAGGATTCTTCGTAGCGGGCAAACGTGATGTTTTCGATTTCGGTTTTTTCCAGGGCGTCAATTTCGGCCAATGTCTTTTCCATGCCGTCTGCCCGTTGGACGTTAAAATAGCGTCCACCCGTTTGGGAGGCGATTTCCTTTAGGGTCTTATCATCGAAAGAGGGGTCTCCCGAACCAAGGGAGAAAAAACGTTGAATCCTGTTTCCCGGGGTGTTTTTCCCGATACCGATCGTATAGACCTTGATTTTTTCCGTCTTTGCGACCTTGATAGCCTGATCGGGAGTGAACGTGCCGTAGTTCTGAACGCCGTCGGAGAGGAGGATGACGATTCGGGAAGCGACATTTGAGGCGGAATGGAGACGTGCGCATGCCATTGCCAATCCATCGCCGATTGCGGTCATTTGTTCGGTCATGTCGGCCACTTCGCCGTTTCTTCCCGGAATATCCGTTTCCGCCAGGATGTCCAGAAGGGCGTCATGATCGGCCGTTAAGGGGCAGCGTGTTGTTGCATAGCCGCCAAACGCGACGAGCCCGATGAGATCGTCCGGACGTTTTTGGACAAAATCCCGAAACGTTTCCTTTACGACATCGAGGCGGCTTTGCCGGGGCCGTCCGGGACGGGAGAGATCGGGGGCTTCCATGGAGCCGGAGATATCGATTGCCATTTCGATGGCAATGGCATTTTTCGATTCGGTGATGCGGGCGAATTCCTTACGGGGGCGTGCCAAAGCGACGATTCCGCAAAAGAGTGCGAAAAGGAAGAGATACGGGGAGAGAATGGCGGCTCTCTGGCGCCAGGAAGGGCGAACCGGAAGGTGTGCCAGCAAAGGAAATGTCATGGTTCCGCGTTGCGAGGCGGGGCGAAGGATGCGCCAAGCGGCAAAAAGCAGCGGAAGGATGGCGAGAAACGCCCATGGGCAGGCAAAGGAATTCATTTGGACGCTCCTTTTCCGAAGGAGTCGGGATGCCGCCGGCGGTCGATCGTTTCGCGTGGAGTTTCCGTTTGAAGGAAGAAACGTGCGCTTTCGGTGGCTTTGGCGGCGATTTCGACAGTTGCTTCCACGCCGGCGAATTTGACCAAATCGGCGGCGGAGAGAAAGGTCTTGAGATTTTGGAGGCGGTCGTTTGGAAAGGACGGGTCGGTCTGTGCGACGTCTAGAAATTCTTCGGTCGTCAACCGCGGTGCACGGATTCCATACGACCGTTCGATATAGCGGCGGACAACGAGCGTGAGTTCGACATAGAAGTCTTTGAAGCGTCCTTTCCCGGGCAGATTCCGTTTCAACAGAGCGTCCAATTCCCGGAATGCGCGTTCGATCGGCGACATTTTCCGGATGCGGTGGAGCTTCACCAGGTAGCGGACGAGCAAAACGACACACGAAAGTCCCAATAGTGCGAGAAGGACGATACCGGAAAGGGTGAGCCAACCCCGCAGCCCGAGTCCGATTGCAGCGGCGGAAAAGCCGGGAGAAAGCGTACCAGCGACGCCTGCCTTGTCGGGAGCGACGTCGAGGTCGAGGGGACCGACAATGATCCATTTTTCGCGTGTGTTGTCGGAGAGAGCCGGGGCGGCGATTGAAAACGGGATCGGCTTTATGCGAAAACGTGCGGCGGAAGGGTCCGGCAAAAGGCGAATATGGATACTGCCATCCGGGTCGGTATACATTCCTTCGATGGAAAAGCCTTCAAACCGGTTTTCCAGTCCGGCGTCCGGAAGCTTTGCCGTAACGCCATCCGGTAAGTTGGGACGGATGGTCATTTCGCAAGAGTCGGAACGGGAAACCGTTTCCGCAGAGAGCGAAAGGAGAATACGATTCTCTCCGGTTCCGTATTCTTTCTCCAAAGGAGCGGCGGAAAGAATGGTTGCGAGCGGGAGAAAAAAGAGAAGAAATACGAGTTTATCCATAACCGCTGTTATTTTCTTCTCGGGTCTGGTTTCTGTCAACCGGAGCGGGGGCGCACGGCGAGGGGGCGCACGGCGAGGGGGCGCGGCGACGGGACGCGGGATGCCAAGCCGCGCACCGCGCCGATGGCGCGGCGAGGGAGCGGGTGTAATGAGCGGTAGGGCGCGATGTCCCCATCGCGCCGCACGGGTAATGCGCGGGTGTAATGGTGGGGCGGCGACGGGGCACACGCGGGGGGGCAAAGCAACGCACCGCGCCGATGGCGCGGCGGCGCG
>JAEDLN010000052.1 GCA_016295275.1 Kiritimatiellia bacterium | reverse complement strand
CGGCGCGATGGGGACATCGCGCCCTACCGCCATTACACCCGCGAAATTCGCACGCAATACGCCGCCGCGCCCCGTGGTCGTGCGCCCCCTTCGCTCGCACACATTGCCCCCTCCAAAAAAACTATGTGTTCCTATACATCCCGCACGAACGCTCTTTGTGTTCCTTTGTGTTAAAACCACGCACTGCGCCCGTGACGGCTCCACCCCACCCACGCGACCGTGGGGGCTCCCCACCGCCCGTGACGGCTCCCCACAAAATAGATGTTGCAAGACCAACTATTTTTTGCTACATTACCACCGTTAGTTTCAAGGTCCCTTGAAACGATCAAAAAGTCGAAAATTAATATTTGTTGATCATATGAAACAAAAGAGAATACTCTCTCTCTCTGCAATAGCAGTCGCTGCAACCGTTTCGGTTGCACCGGCTGTTGTTCTTCCGAAGGGTGATGTTGCATCTGAATGGTTTAAGATTGACTTCAATTCTTATACCGTTGAAACGGCCGCTTCCGCCAACACGGAAGCCGCCGGCGCCTGGTCTTTCACGACCGCAGATACATCGCTCGTTGTCGCCGACACGGAAGGAACTCGTGGAAACTTCCTCGATTTCGCAGGTTCTGAAAACCTGACGTTCACGCCGACGGCAAACGCCGAAACAATCGTTGCGCAGACCGTTGTCGAAATGGACGTCTATCTTCACGGTTCCACCACCACGCCGGAAGTTCCGGATGGTAGCTTGACCGCCATCTATCTCGACACCTCCGCCGAGACGCCCGTTCTCAAGGGCTATCAGCCCAGCGATAAGACTTGGAAACCCTTGTCCGGTGTCGATATTGTCGATCAGTCTTGGGTCAAGCTCGGTGTCTGCACAAAGAGCGACTACACCGCCGATATCACCGTTAACGGTATCCTCGTCGGCAATGTCAAACTCGGAAAAGACACAACCAAGATCGAATCCGTCTCCTTCGTCGGCGATGGATACCTCGACAACTTCTCCGGTTCTATCCTCGAAGGCTTCAATTTCGATGTCGCTCAAAACGAAGGCACCGGATCCTACGAAGTCGTCAAATCCGAAACCGGCGAAACAAATCTCAAGGTTACTTTCAACAACATTTTGGACAACGCAAACACGCTCCGCTTCGTCAAGCTCGTCCAGAATGGCCAGTCCTCCATCTATCGCGTAAATGCGACCGATGCCGGAACGTGGGAAAAGATTCTGGCCGGTCTTGATACAGGCTCCATCACAGCTTACTATGGCGATAACGTGTCCGCGATTCCGGAAAAATACAAGCCCGAAATCAAGTCGGTTGTCATTGATGGTGAAAAACAGCCTGCCATCTCGGTCGACAAGGAAACGAAGAAGGTGACCTTCGTGATTGCCAATGCCATCCCGGGCGTCTACTACAAGGTCGTTAAGGTCGCCAGCGACGGCTCGACATCGGAAGAAACACCCGTTCTACTCTCCAACGTGGATAAGAACGACGAGCCGATCTTCGGTGAAGTCGCAACCACCTTCACGATCGATGCAGCCCCCGAGGAATGGGGTGTCGTCAAGGTTCGCTTCGTCGCTTCGGACGATGCCAAATAATTGACCGGAATCAGAGAAGACGAGTTCTTCTCTTCCGAATGGTAAATCGCGTCGGTTCCTTCGGGAATCGACGCGATTTCTTTACCGACGCATTTCCAGGAATGCCGAAGCAAAGCATTCGATTCCGCGAAAACGGGCATGAGTAGGTGCCAAAATATCGGATCCCATCCTCCCCATAACCCCGGCTTTTCCGTTGTTCACGTAGGCGATCCCATCCTGTAGTCGCATTGATCCGCAAGCGCCCCCGTAGACAATTGACTCCGATTGAAACGCGACAAACGGCTACCGCTGACATCCTCCCGTCGACCGTGCTCCAATCGAAAATTATGAACAACATTTTTTTTGAAATCCCCCTTGACATAGGACTGAAATAGGATTACCATTTTCTCAATTCACAACCAAGATGGTTGTGTTTGATAGCAAAGTTCGTACTTCAGACATTCAATTTCAGATCAAATCATTCTAACAAAACTAGGAGAACAGATTATGTCAAACATTCACCAAAACATTACCGAATTAGTTGGCAATACACCGCTCGTTCGTATCCGCAACCTGAACAAGGGCGCGGCTGAAGTCGTCGTCAAAGTCGAATATTTCAATCCCGGCGGATCTGTAAAGGACCGTATCGCCCTCGCAATGATCGAAGCCGCGGAACAGGCCGGAGTTTTGAAGCCGGGCGGAACGCTCATCGAGCCGACAAGCGGAAACACGGGTGTCGGTCTCGCCCTGATTGCGGCCGTAAAAGGCTACAAGCTTATCCTCACGATGCCCGACACGATGTCGATTGAGCGCCGCAAGCTCGTTGCCGCCTACGGTGCCGAGCTCGTACTCACACCGGGCAAGGACGGCATGAAGGGGGCAATCGCAAAGGCCAACGAATTGCACGCCGCCACGCCCAATTCGCTGATTCCGCAGCAGTTTGAGAATGTCGCCAACCCTGAAAAGCACTACCAGACGACCGGTCAGGAAATTCTGCGCGATACGGACGGAAAGGTCGACGTCTTCGTTGCAGGCGTAGGAACGGGTGGAACCATCACCGGTGTGGGCAGGGCAATCAAAGAGAAAAATCCCGCCGCAAAAGTCTATGCCGTCGAACCGGATACCTCTCCCGTCCTCTCCGAAGGTCATGCCGGTCCGCACAAAATCCAAGGCATCGGCGCCGGATTCGTCCCGAAAACGCTCGATACTTCGATTTACGATGGCGTCATTCCCGTTTCGGCAGAGAATGCCGGTGCGACCGCACGCGCTGCGGCGAAGGAAGAGGGACTGCTCGTCGGCATTTCCTCCGGAGCCGCACTATACGCGGCTCTGGAACTCGCCAAAAAGCCCGAGTTTGCCGGCAAGCGCATCGTTGCCCTCCTCCCGGATACCGGCGAGCGTTATCTCTCGACCTGGCTCTTTGAATAAGTCGTAACCGATTCGCAAGAAGACACATGACCGCTCAAGGCGGTCCGACCGGTCGTGCGCGCACGCACGGCCGGTTTCTTTTGTTTTTCAATTCATCGACTGTGACGTGACAAGTGGCACAACAGAAGCCGCCGCCCCTCCCGGCTCGTGACGACATCGTCCCGTTGCCCCGCGTCCCATGGAGCGGTCCCGTTGCGGTAGGGCGCAATGTCCCCATCGCCCCCCCGTGCCCCGTTGCCGTGCGCACCGCGCACGCCCCATCGCCGCGCGCACCACCCGTGCCCCATCGCCGCGCGCACCGCCCGACGGGGCTCCCGTCACGCCCCGTTCCCAACCCCATGTTTTAGAGCAAGGCAAGAACACGCAATGGCAAGGACATCGTAAAAGGACAGTTTCGCGAACGACTGCAAAAGGCGGAAAAATCCGGCGTCCACTCCTCTTGGGAAAGCACCGAAACCCGTGCCGGCGCACCAACAGCGAACGAAGGCAATGGCAAACCTAGAACAGAGGCCGGTCCCGTCGTCCATCGCGCCGCCCAATCAAGCGGCTTCATCCCCGCCTCGACAACCAGCGCTTTCCAAGAGGCGGCAAGCGCCGTTTCCAACCCAATGACTCCAAAAGGAGACCCCGAGAATCCGCGCGCCTTCGATTCCGCCGTATGAGGCGCATGATCGGTGGCAAGGCAACCGATCGTTCCGTCGAGAACCGCTTGCCGGAGAACAGCGCGGTCTTCCGCCGTTCCCAATGGCGGATTCATCTTCCAATTGCCGTCATCGAACGGAATGTCTTCGCGGCACAGCAGGAGATGATGAGGCGTGGCTTCTGCCGTGGCACGAACCCCCTCCGCCTGCGCAATCGCCAGGTGCCAAACGGACTCGGCACACGAAAGATGTTGGATGTGGATGTGCGCTCCCGTTTCTTTTGCTAGACGCAAATCGCGGGCAACTGCAGCAACCTCGGCAACATCAGGGAAAATGGCGGCATGGGCGGGCTGAACACCCTTCCCTGCTCGAATGACACCCTTACCCGCAAGCGAAGGAACGACTGCATGATCCATCACCGGCAAATGAAGCTCCGCGGCACGACGCATGACCTCCGCCATAACGGCATCGTCGGCAACCATCGCACCATCGTCCGTAAAGGCGACACATCCAGCCTCGGCAAGTGCCTCAAGCGGTGCGACAGAACGACCGGAACGCGCTTGCGTGCAACAGGCCGAAAGAAGATAGCGGACACGCTTCTCGGAAGCATCGGCCGCAAAGGCATTCTGCCGGAAAAGCGCAGCGGGAGAATCAAGCGCAGGAGACGTGTTGGGCATCGCCACAACCGTGCCAAATCCGCCCGCCGCAGCAGCGGCAAGCCCCGTCGCAACCGTTTCAGCCGCCTCATTTCCGGGTTGGCGGAAATGAACATGGAGATCAATTGCAGCCGGCATTGCGATCAACGGCGAATCGCTTCCCCGAACGTCCGCTACCGGGGCCGATGCATCCGGCTTGTCCGATAAAAGACCATTCACGCAATAGAGGTCTCCCATCGCATCCATTCCTCGCGCAGGATCCAAAATGCGGACGCCGCGAAGCGTCCACGAGTTCTCTCCCATCAATTGACGAATCGCATTCATGTAAAAACCTCCCGTGCGGAGAACGCCTTCCTTTCCGGCGTCCGAACTGAAAATCGGTTATGCCTGTTTCGTCGGCGGCATCTTCCCATCGAACACCTCGCCCAAACGGAAAGGTTTTCGAGTCAACGCCTGACGCAACAGCAAAAAGAGAAAATGCGGATTTCCCAAAATGTAACGCCGCCAAAGCCGACGAGGCTCGACAAGAAGACGATAGAGCCACTCCAGACAATTGCGCCGCATCCACTGCGGAGCCTGTTTGACCGTTCCGGCATGGAAATTGAAGGCCGCACCAACCGCAATGAGCAAACTCGGCTTGAGCGCCGCCCGCATGTCCGTTACCCAGTAATCCTGTTTCGGCGTTCCGATTCCAACCCAAACGATATCGGCCCCCGAAGCATTGATACGGGAAACGACATCGGACTGCTCTTCTTCCGTAAGCGGACGAAACGGAGGACAGTAGTCTCCCACAATTTCAAGCCCCGGAAACTTCGCAGTCAGATTTGCTTTGAGTTTTTCAAGCACCTCTTGATTGGAGCCTCCATAGAGAAAATGCTTTACGCCAGCCGCACGCCCCTCGTCGCAGACATGAAGCATGACGTCCGGACCGTAGCAACGGCTCATATCCTGCTTGGCTATGCGGCGCCCGACCAAAACAAGCGGCATCCCGTCGCAAAGAGTCATATCCGAAGCGTTTGCAATTGCGGAAAGACGCGGATTGCCGTGCGCCCGCAACAGGGAATCAACCGCAAAAACGCAAATGTGGCGACGGACCTCCGGGCGCTTGGAAAGCATCACGATGCGACGGACCGCTTGCTCGATTCGGGTAGCCGTCAAACGCACATCCAAAAGGGAAAAACGAGGAAAAGAGGCTTCCGGATTTTCCGTCGGATCGCTTGGCGCAGATGCGAAAACCTCCGTTTGAACGCTATGACCGGATTTCATGATCAACGATTATCCTCTTCGAGAATGCTTTTGGGGACGAAATCCGTCAACCAACCGACAATCGAAATACTGAAGTCGTCCTCCTCATCATAGCCGCGGCTGTTCGTGTAGCCCGGCTCGAAAGACGTGACAAGCCGGAACGCAATGCAATCCCACGACCGCTGAATCCATCCGCCGACCTCTTCCACTTGACTGGTCTCGAACTCGTAACGCCCGAACAGATTGTAGCCCCATCGCTCGTTCGCAAACCAAGTGACCGATCCGTAGAGAAGACTGTTTTCATCAGCCTGATACTGGTAATCGACCTGCGTGCGGAAATGACTGTGCCACGCCGTAAGCCCGCATTCGATGCTATCGGCTTCACCGAGATCGTTGTCGTAAATTCCCTTGCAGCGGAACCGCATCCAAGAGGCCGGATAATATCGGGCGTCCCATCCGAAATCCCGGAAATGATCGATATCATCCTCCGGCTCAAGCTCGAAATCCGCCCATGTATCGAGATAAAACCGCTCGGAGGCTCCGGTCTGCCCATTTTTGCGTTGTTGCCAGCGTTGGCGCAAACCGACCCGGATATTGTGCGTCTTTCCGATTTCGTCGATTTCGTCGAACTGATAGAGTTCGTCCGGCGTCAAATTCGGCTCCGGTATGAATGTCCAATTCAAATACGGCTCGACAACATGGCGCCAGGTATCGCCGGATGGTGTCGTGAAGAATCCGTATGCACGGGTCGAAACCTCCGCCCCCAATTCGAAAATGTTCCGGAAGCCGGAATCCTTCTCCTCGTAAACGGTTTCCTTCTTTTCGCTCGTGGAAGTGTAGACCTCGCCCAGATAGTTGGTCTGTACAACCGTTTCCGTCGTAGTCGTCGTCAAGGCCTCAAGCGTCTTGTCGTAGTAAGTTCCGCGATACCCTACCCGGGGAACGACCGAAAGAAATCCGAAGTACTTGCGGGGATAGGAAAGGACAAACGAGGTGTCGGCGCGAAATGCTTCGTAATCGCGATCGTCGCCATACGTATCCTGATCGAAAACGGCACGGAGAAATCCCAGAGACGTATCGTTTTCCAAGTAGACGCCAGTCTCCCCCAATTCAACCGAATTGAGCGAATACCAAAGCTCCGGCAGACGCTCGACTTGCGAGTAAAAATCGTTGAGGCGCATGCGGGCCGTCAACCCGAAGGAAGACGACTCCCCGTAGTGCGTATAGGTGGCAAAGTTGTCCGGCTCCGTCATTTGACGGTATTCCTTGCGGAAAAAGTCCTTCTGGACAAGCGTATCGGAAACATACAAGCCTTGAATCAGGACTTGATCGGAAGGCGTGACGTCCCAATTGTGCTGGAAACGGACCCGATAGCGGGACTCCTCCTCGCCAAGCTCTTCCGGATAATCGTTGTCCGTCGGAATGTAATATCCCGTCAAATAACCATACGATTCGCGCGCATTGGTCGCCGGATTGTCAAATTCCCACTGGATCTTTTCACCAAAGGCAAAACCGCGCTCGCTGCGAATATCCGCAAACGTATACGAATCGATAAAGGCCTTCTCGACTTTGTCGCGCACGATCGGAAACTTATATGTGGAGAGCAAGTAGGCGCCCCACGAACCTTTGTAGCCCGGCTGGAATCGAAAACCGTAATGATTCAGCAGATCTTTCCAAAAATACGGAACATACAGAAACGGCACCCCAAAAAGATGCGGAACCGCACCCCATGCCGTAACGTCATCCTTGGGACGAAGCCGGACGCGCTTGGTTCCCACCGAATAATGGAAATGCCCGAAATCGTTCGTGCACGTTGTCAAAGTGGCATTTTCCACCTCGTAACTCTGCCGGACGTCCTTTGCCGCCACAAATGTTCCGCTCTCGGCAAAAACGCGGAACGGACGCGAATACAGATCGATGCCGGATGCATTGCCGGCCCGTTCGCGAAGATTCACATTCAACGATTCGCCCTTCCACAACGTTCCGTCTTTGCCGATCAATACGACATTGCCTTTCGCTTCGGCATCGCTCGTCTCACTGTTGTAACGGATTTCGTCCGCCCGAAGCTCGAAATCGCGATAGCGAATCGCAACATTCCCCGAAAAGGTCACCCAATTGGCTTCGTCTCCGATTCCCGAAAAACTGTACGAGGCGGAATCCGCTTGCACGTCGGTTCGATCCGATCCGGAGCCAAATGCCTGGACAACATTTCGAAAGTCCGGCAACGCTTGCGCCTGCGGTCCCGAACAGACAAATGTCGTCAACGCAACAAGCGGAAATAGCCAACAAGAAGACTGTTTCTTCATATCAAATGCCCCTAAAAGACGAAATCGAAAAATAGCCGGACGAAAGAACGATGGCAAAAGACAGCTTAAACATTGAAGAGAAACTCGACCATGTCGCCGTCCTGCATTTCGTATTCTTTGCCTTCTTCGCGAACAAGTCCCAACTCGCGACAGCCGTTTTCGCCGCCATGTGCCACAAAATCTTCATACCGGACAACCCTGGCCCGAATGAAGCCGCGTTCGAAATCGCTGTGAATGACACCCGCGCACTTCGGCGCCTTCCACCCGCGCCGGAAGGTCCAGGCACGGACTTCTTTGGGTCCCGCCGTCAGATACGACGCCAACCCAAGCGTATGGTAACTGCTGCGGATGATGATGTCCAAACCGCTCTCTTCAATGCCGTACGATGCCAAGAATTCCTTGCGCTCCTCATCGCTGAGCCCCGCCATATCCTGCTCGACAGCCGCGCAAATGCGCACGCACTCGCAGCCATGCTCCGTCGCATATGCGCGCAGTGCCTTCACATAGCCATTGTCCTGCGCAAGATCACTTTCGGAAACATTCGCAACGTAAATGATCTTCTTATCGGTCAAATACCGCCCCTCCTGTAACGCAACCGCCAACTCGGGTGCGTCGTGACCGGAAAAGGTTCGAACCGGATTGCCAGCCTCCAAATGCGCCTGCAATGCCGTCAATTGCGCTACCTCCGGACGTGCCTTCGGATCGGCCTTTGCAATCTTCGAGAGCCGAGCCAACCGCGACTCCAAAACCTCCAAATCCGCGAGCAACAGCTCGGTTTCAATCGTCCCGATATCGCGAACCGGATCAATCGAACCATCGACATGAACAATATCAGGATCGTCAAAACAACGCACGACTTCAAGAATCGCATTGGCATCCCGGATATTCGCAAGAAACTTGTTGCCGAGACCTTCTCCCTTGGATGCCCCCTTGACAAGTCCTGCAATGTCGACAAATTCGACCGTAGCATAGATGATGTTCTGCGGATGAACCATTTCGGCAAGAACACCTAACCGGGCATCGGGAACCGGAACAACGGCTGTATTCGGTTCGATTGTGCAAAAAGGAAAATTCTCCGCCTTCGCATTTTGCGCGCGCGTGAGAGCATTAAACAATGTGGATTTGCCAACGTTGGGAAGTCCGACGATTCCAATATTCAGTGCCATGGGGAAAAAGATGATGTTTTGCCTCTCATCTTATGCGAAGCCCCCTTTCTTGGCAAGAAAAAACAAGCCGTTTTCCTCACCGTCCCGCCTCCTCGCCGCACCGCATCGCCCCATGGTGCGATCCCGTTGCCCCGCGCACCGCCCGTGCCGCATCGCCCGTCGTGCCACTTGACGGGGTTCGGGGGGCACCCCCGGTCGATGTCCCCCCCTCGCCCGTGCCCCGTCGCCGTGCGCTCCCCACCGCCCGTGGGGGCTCCCCACCGCCGCGCCCCGTTGCCGCGCGATTGTTCAAGCACGCATCTTATGGTAGACTTCCCGCATATGTCAGAGCTCCCAATCCCAGCACCCAAAAACAGCCCGAAAGCACGGTACATGAACAAAGCCGCCTTTGCTCATGCCGCTCCGTTCGTTTTGTGGCTCGGTGTCATGCTCATCGGTTCGATGATGCATCTCACCCCCAATACGGCCTCCGATGAAATCGAGACCGTCTCTTTTTTGAGCGATTCTCAGCTTTACACCCTGAAAACCATTCTCGCCGGTCTCGCAATCCTGCTTCTGCGTCCCTGGCGCTACCATATCCCGTTGCAACGGAAAAACATTCTCCCCGCTCTGCTGATCGGGATCGGAATATTTGCCGTTTGGGTCATTCCGGAAACAGAATGGTTCCACAATCTCTGCCCGACTCTGTCCGACCTTTACCGGACATGGTGTGTGCGCCCCTTTGGCGAACTGCGTCCGGAAACCGACGCGGCAATCGCCGAACAAGCCTACTCGCCGGCCGTAACAGGATGGCTTCCATTTGGCATTCATCTCCTTGGAACCGGTGCCGTCATCGCCGTCGCCGAAGAATTCTTCTGGCGCGGTTACCTCTTGCGTACCGTAAGGACTCCCGATTTCCTGGATTTGGACGCCGGTCAATTCCATTTGATTTCTTTCGCCGCGGTCACTTTGGTTTTTGCAGCCGAACACATGGAAATGCTGGCCGGACTCCTTGCCGGCCTCTGCTTCGGTCTTTTCTTCGTGAAAACTCGCGATATCTGGGCCGCCAGTATCGCTCATGCTGTCACAAATCTGCTCTTGGGAATCTATGTCCCGCTAACGGCCCACTGGGAGTTTTGGTGAAAATTTCCATTCCTGCTTTCATAAAGACCGATCCATCCTGGTCTGCATTCTTGGCGTTTGCCTTCCTTGTCAACATTTCGATGCCTTTGGCTCGAATTGCGCTCCTTTGTTGCCTCTTTCTTTCAATCGCCAACCGCAACCGCCGCAAGGCCTTCCAAGTGAGCGCACCCTTTTTCGGGTGGCTTTTCTATCTTGTTGTCGCACTGGCAATAACAGGTCTTATCGTCGCATGCTCGCAAGATGTGGAGAATCTCCTGAGCCAATTTGCGGCGGTCAAGCCGAGACGCCTCCCCTTTGTTCCCCAATGGCGTTTGGACATGATGGAAGCCATTCGGGAATCCGGCGTTACTTCATCCGGCGGCATTTGGGACTACCTGCCTGATGCCTTTATCGAACCCTTCCGCCGGGCCGGTACCGACATGTATACCGATCCCGTTTCCGGTCTGCGGAAAATCACCAAATTGCTTTGGTATGTGGCAATCCCCGTCGCCCTCCTGCAAGTCGACTCCCGTCCCCGTTTGCTCAAGAGTTTGCGCACCTTCCTCTACGGCGGTGTGCTGATGGCACTCTCCGTCATCATCGTCAACCCCATCGGCGCTACCTTCCAAATGCTCTTCCCGACCACCTACGAGGTCGAGGCCGGTACCGCATCCCCGTTCTCGACATTCTTGTATCGCGTTGTGGATCAATTCGGCTCGCTTGAAAACGTCAACAAATGGATCTATACACGGGGACGGGCCGAAACCTTTTCGTTGGCCCTCATCAAACTCGGAACCATGCAGGCAGCTCAACGACTCATGACCTCCGTCCCCGTCGCCATCTGCCTTCTGTTCGAATCGATTGCCGTCCGCAAACGGCTTCTCCTCAAAAGCCGCCGCTCCATTCTCAGAGATGGCATAATCCTCTTGATCGTTTTGATCGGGTTGCTCTTGACCTGCAAACGCGGTCCGGTCATCGCCGCCGCCGTCGTCTCCGGCTTCCTTCTCCTTCTCCGGCTTCGCCTCCGTTATGCGATATTGCTCCTTCTTGCCGTTTTTGCCATCGGAGCCTCGATTCCGCAGGTGAGAACCCGCTTCGTGGAGTTGCCGTCGGAATTCGAACTCAGACGGGGTGGACGGGCCATGATGTGGACCTGTATCGTGCCAAAACTCCACGAGGAGTATCCCATGGGCATCGGTTTTCGCGCCTTGACGTATAACAAGATGCGAGCCATCGACAACCATATCGAACAAAACCAGAATCACGTTCACTCCGTTCCCTTGCAGGCATTCGTCGAATTCGGATACCTTGGCGTTTTTGCCTACCTGCTCTGGATGGGACTCACATTCTACGCAACCGGTCGACTGGCTCTCCGTTCTCGCCGGAAAATCAACTCCTCTTTGCCGGAAACCATGGCATTCGCGGCTCCTCTCGCCATGTTTTCGACACTGTTCCTGTATGGTCTGGTCGAATACAATTTGGCCGATTCAGAGATCGTGCTCCTCTATGCCTTCGCAATGGGGCTGACAAACCGGAATCTGCTCCATTCCGTACCTGCCATCCCTCTGCCGCCCCCGACGGACCCCGCAAAATAGTGCCCAGCGCCCCCCTCCCGGCTCACACCGCCCGCGCCCCGTTGCCATGCGCGCCGCCCGTGCCCCGTGGTGCGGTCCCGTTGCGGTAGGGCGCGATGTCCCCATCGC
>JAEDLN010000272.1 GCA_016295275.1 Kiritimatiellia bacterium | reverse complement strand
TTCCACCCCGGAAAAATCGAGATCTTCCGTCACGGAGATGACATATCCCGGTAGCTGTTTTGCGGCCATCAATTCGAGCAGTTCCGTGAGGGTTCCGGCCGAATGGTTCCGGAGATCGTACCGGGCCGTGATGACGGTGTTCTCGTTGATTTCATCGAACGGCGTATCCCATCCAAGGAAGACATAACCGTCTCGCGAGGGGTCGGCGGGAGCTTCTGCCGCGTAGCCTTCCTGGATGGAGGTTTCCTGCAAGGTTGCCCCGTCCCAATCGACGAAACGAACCGTAAAGAACTGAATCGCGCCTTCCTTCCATATAGCGGAAAGGGTGGAATCCGACACCAGATTCGAAACGGTTCCTTCCCAGCCGAGGAAGGCGTAGCCCGGTTTTACCGGATCGGGCGGATATGGGATTTGCGAGGTTCCCTTCAGCACATTGGTTGCAAACAAGACGGTATCTCCGTCTTGGAAGGTCAGGGATACCGTTGCGCAGCCGACAGGGCCGGCCGCATCCTCGAATGCGAGGTAGGGGTAGTCCGCTCCTTGGATCCATGCGGAGTAATTGGAATCGGTTTCGGCGAAACGATTCATCGCGTCCCGTGCGGTTCCATCCGTCAGGGCTGTTTCGCCAAGCGTGGCGAGTTCGAGATCGATTCCTTCGTTTGCCTTGTTGAAGTAGGTATGATCGGCCGCAGCCGAAGAGAGAATCGTTTCCGTTTCTGCGGCAAAGGCGATTTCCACCGTACTGCCCGAATCGGCGTTTCCGAGGAAGAGCCCGCTTTGAGCTCCTGTTGCCGCACCTGCCAAGACGAGATGGGAAGCGGAGAATGAGGTTGCCTTCGTGTTTTTGACGGAGCCCCAAAGGATTCCTGCGTATCCCGCCGTTGTCACGTCGCCGATGGACATAGCCCCGTGAAAAGGCTGCATCGTTGCGCTTGCAATATCCTCGTATCCGACCAGACCGCCTGCGATTGCGGGGGTATCCGTTTCGCTGGCTGCGACCGCACCCGTATTTTGAACATTGGCAAACGATACGTTCCATTTGCCTGTTCCGAATCTACCGATCAGACCGCCTGCATAATTCGATTCTGCCCGCACGTCACCATGGTTTGCCACATTGGTGAAAGCACCGGAAACCTGAATGGTGCAATTGCCGAAGAGGCCTCCTGCCATGGATGAGCCGGAGGAGATGTTGCCGTAGTTCACGCAATCTACGACGGTCGGTATGCAAGAGGCCGAGCTTGTTCCGGAGGAAAGACCGCCTCCGAGACCGCCGGCACCGGCATTTGTCGCATTGCCGGATGTCGAGACGGAGCCGTAATTGACGCAGCCTTTGAAGAGACTTGTTTTGCCGCGGTAGATGTACCCGACGAGACCGCCGGCGCCGGAGGAGGAAGAGGTTGTGCGCACGGACGCCTCATTTCGGCAGCGGACAATTGATAGGTTCGATTCATTGTCGTTCGAATGTCCGGTAAAACCAACCATTCCGCCTGCATAGGTACCGCCGGTGATTTCGCCGCCGACAAAGCAGTCTTCAATGGAAATGACGCACGTTGCGCCCGAGCTGATCGTATTTTCCGATTGTGCCAGAATCCCGCCCGTCCATTTTCCGGTCAGGGTCGTATTGGCAACCGTGCAACGGCGGATGACATAATCGACGCCGGTATCGGAATAACCGACGATTCCGCCCACGTAGCTGTTGTCCTTGCTGATGATGCTGTTGATTACCTGGCAATCTTCGATGACGCCACCGATACCCGTCATACGACCGACGATGCCGCCGATATGGAATCGAACCGTTTGCGTGCTTGTAATATTGGCTCCTGTGACGATGACGCGGCTGACCGTAGCCGCCTCATTGGTGCAGGCGAGCACGCCGTAATCGGCGATGACATTTGGCCAGTCCTTGTTGGCGCAGATGGTGTCGCGGATGGTCAGGTTTTTCACCTCCCCCGAGATTTTGGTAAAGAGGGCGCTTTTCAGTCCGGAAATTTCGTGTCCGTCGCCGTCAAGGGTTGCGGCAAACTCGACGGGCGTCCAATCGGAGAGTTTCAAATCAGCGGTCAGTTTATAGGTGTTGGCGGCATCGGCGGATGCCATTGCCGCCTCAAATTCCTCCGGTGTTCCAATTTCGAGAATCTCCGCATGCAGCAAAGCGACCGACGAAAGCAGACCAAATAAAGGGAGAATCATTTTGCTCGGTTTCATATAAACTCCTTGGACGAGGCAGATTAACATAAAACCCATGTAGGACACAATGGAAAAACGTTGGATAAAAATGAAAAACGGCTGGAAACCACGACAAAAAGCATTCGTTTTGGACGGGGCGACGGGGTGGCGAGCCGCCACGGGCAATGGGGCGCGCGACGGGGGCGCGGGTGTTCTTAACACAAAGGAGCACAAAGGCCGGGAGGTCCGGCAGCCAAG
>JAEDLN010000271.1 GCA_016295275.1 Kiritimatiellia bacterium | reverse complement strand
CGCACCGCGCCGATGGCGCGGCGGCGCGATGGGGACATCGCGCCCTACCGCCACGGGAAACGAGCGTGTGGCGCGGAAACGGGGCGTGGGCGAGGAGGCACGAGGCAAAGCCGCGCACCGCGCCGATAGCGCGGCGGCGCGAGCCGGGAGGCCCGGCGGCCAAGCATCGCGCCCTATCGCAACGGGACTCGAGCGTGGGGCGCGGGCGAGGGGGCGCGGCGAGTATCGCGCCCTACCGCCACGGGACACGAGCGTGGGGCGCGGGCGGTGCGCGCGGCGAGGGCGCGGCGAGGGGGTGCGGCGAGGGGGCGCGGCGTTATTAGCGTTCGTCCGAACGATCGGAGGGGATGGTGAAACCGGATTGTTCGAGTTCTTCTGCCTCTTCTTCGGTCAGTTCGATTTCGTCTTGGATATCCAAGCCCTGACGGATTGCTTCCAGAATTTCGGTCCGTCTTTCCTTGTTTTCTTCGGCCTCGGCGCGCCGTGCTTCCTCCTCGCGGGCGGCGGCTTCGGCCCGTGCCTGTTCGGCCTGTTCCTTTGCGAGGGCTTCTGCAGCGGCTCGCACCTCTTCCGCTCTTTTCCGGGCAGCTTCGGCGCGCAGCCGGTTGAGCGTAACATAGGAAATGCGCTCTGTTCCATCGGCATTCCGGATGGTAGCCTGTTTCAGGAAAAGGGCTTCTTCCTGTTCTCGTGCGGCTTTTTCCCGGGCGATGGAGAGGGGGTCCGGAGCGGACTGTCGCTGAGTCGCCGGGGTTGATGTTTCTGCGGCATCGGGCTGTACGGAAGGTAGGAAAGCGGACGATGCGGAGGCCGGGCGAAAAACCGAAAGGTGTTTCGCATGGGCGGAATGAACAAGATTGCTGGCCTGGTTCCGTCCGTAGGAAATGGCGATGAAATAGGTATTCGTGCCATCCTCGAGCAAAGCTCCGCCAGCCTCGGGGGAGACCTCCAGCAGATGGAAAGGACCGATCCGTTCGCCCGCACGGAGGAGAAGAGAGCGGCCGGTTTCGAGATCCAAAAGACCTGCCGCGGGAACGCCTCGATAGCGCGAAATGGAGGTAAGTCGAATGCGGAGATTCTGTCCCTTTTTCCGGGCTTCGTCGAGGGCGGCGATTTCTGCGGGAGAGAGAGACGTCGCGTTGCCTTGCGCAAGCGTTGGCGGGTTGGGACCGAATGGAAGACGGTTCAAAATGATTCCATAGCGGATTTTTTGCAGAATCATCCCATCCGGCTCCGCCGTATTTGCGCGAGCGGCAGGTGGATCGGAAGAGACGGACTCCGGATGCGCTTCGGTCTGAACGGGATCGACGATAGCTGTTGTCTCCCGTGCAGACGCAGGTACGGCAAAACAGAACAGAGCGGCGAAAATCGGATAGGGAAGGAACGCGCTCCTGTTCATGGCGAAAAAGGGTAAGTAGAAGGATTCTTCGGGGACGGGCTACTTGATCGTATAGCGGGTAGCCTTTACCAAGGTTTTCCAAAGGGCGTCATCCGACTTGGCTTCCAGAGCGGCTTTTCGGTTGGTTTCCTTGGTAAAGGATTCGGAGAGGCCTGCGAGAACCTTGAGATAGAAGACGCTGACAGCGGTCGGAATGGTCGAGAAGAAAATAAAGTGGACGGGTTGGACGCCATTCCAGCGAATGCCTTTGCGGCTGATTCCGAAGGCAACGGAAAGTCCGCCGCCTTCGATGCCGCGGACGTGCGGGAATGCCAGGCCGTGCCCCACATCGGTGCCGAGGGTGTTTTCGCGTTCCATGGCAGAGGCGACGAGCTTATCGGCATCATCGATGAATTTGTTTTCCATCAGTTTGCCGGCGAGGGCTGCAATGGCTTCTTGCGGAGTTTGCGCGTCCAAATCGGCGATCATCAGGGACGGAGCGGAAAAGCGGGCAATTCCGGATTTGACTTCGCCGGAAGAGCGTTTGGGGCGTTCGGCAATCCATTTGGCGCCGCTTGGATCATAGAGAATACGGGCGCAACTTGGGCAGGCGACGAGCGTTTTGCATTGTTTGACCCCTTGAATTTGCGAAATTGCCAATTTCATGCCGCAAACGGAGCAATTCGGCTCGTTCATGGGGGCCATGACGATATGATCTTTGTTGGAAAGTCGTTTGAAGACGGTTTTTGCCGCCGGATCTAGACTTTCCGTCATCCGTTCAATTGCTTCATCCAGTTGTTTGGTATCGGCTTTTGGGCCTTTGATCGAATGTTGTTCGTCGCGAATCAGAACAAGCTCTTGAAGCTGAATCAGATGATTGATTGTACTGCGCATAGAAGAAAAAAGAAAAAAGAAAACCGGTACGGATAACATGGAAACGGACATGTATCCTCGTCTTTTGCATTATGCCCAAAAGTGTTTTTTTTCGCAAGGATGAGACTGTTTGGAAAGAGGCATTGACGGGAAGAGGGTGCGGGTGTATAGTTTTGTTGTTCAGA
>JAEDLN010000051.1 GCA_016295275.1 Kiritimatiellia bacterium | reverse complement strand
TTTTCGCCGAGAGTGCGCATGGCTGCTTGCATTTCAGACGTATCTTGTCCGGCCGTGCGGAGCGCGCCGAGTTGCTTTGACGTCGTATTGCGTTCGTTTTTCAGTGCATCGACGGCTGCGACCTTCTCGCGACGGAGCGCATCGCATTCCAGAATCTGGTCGACGAGTTCAGGATTGGCCCCGCGATTGCGGAGTCCTTCGCGAATCACATCGGGCGTTTCGCGGATTTTTTTGATATCAATCATGGTACGTAACGGAACGAAAGGTGTTCCCTTGGAAAAGAAAAGAAAGCAAAAAAGAGGGCAGGGGAGGAGCGTCCGGTTGGATCATACGCCGGAGAACGCGGCAAAGCCACCGTCGATTGGGATGACGACACCGGTCACGAAGGCGGAGGCTTGATCGTCGAGCAGCCAAAGGGTTGTTCCAAACAGGTCGGAGGGATCTCCAAATCTGCGCATAGGCGTATGTGCGAGAATCTTTTCGGACCGCGGCGTAAGGGAGCCGTCCGGATTGGTCAGAAGTGCCCGGTTTTGATTGGTGAGGAAAAATCCCGGTGCGATTGCGTTCACGCGGATTCCGGACGGCGCAAAATGAACGGCCAGCCACTGTGTGAAATTGGACACGGCGGCCTTTGCGGCCGAGTAGGCGGGAATTTTGGTGAGCGGTCGGAACGCGTTCATGGAGGAAACATTGAGAATGGTTCCGGATTGGCGACGCACCATATCGCGGGTGAAAACCTGCGTCGGAAGGAGAGTGCCGAGAAAATTCAAGTTGAAAACGAAGGAAACGCCGGCCGGATCCAGATCGTAGAATGTTTTGAGGCTGGGATCCGAAGAAGCGAGATCCTCGGGAGAAAGCGTTTCCTTGGAAGTCGTTCCTTTCGGGTGGTTTCCGCCGGCACCGTTGAGCAAAATGTCGATATCGCCGAAATCATTGCGGACCGCCTGATAAACGGCTTCCAGCGATTCCCGTTCAAGGACATTGCACGCATAGCCCTTTGCGGAACCGCCGTCGGCGGCGATTTCGGCGGCAACGGCGTCGGCCGCTTCCTGGCGAAGATCGAGAATCGCAACACGCGCACCCGTAGCGGCGAGTGCTTTCGAGAGGGCGCCACAAAGAACGCCGCCGCCACCGGTGACAACGGCCGTTTTTCCGGCGAGAGAGAGGGTATTATGGATATTCATGTCGAAAGGTAAAGAGAGTGAAATCAGGGAGCGGGAATGAACAGTTTTTGGTTGACCCGGATTTTTGCGGGATCGGAGATGTGGTTTTCCTGCAAAATGCTCTGAAGAGGGACGCCGTACGCACGGGCAATCTCGGAGAGGGTTTCGCCGGCAGCGACGGTATGTTCGTAGTAGCGGCCGGACCCGGTCGGGGCGGTTGAGGCAGCGGTTGCAGGGCGAGAGGCGGAACGCACCTTTTTGGAGAGATCGTTGAGTTGGGCGTTGATTCGTTTGTCGGATTCGGACAGAGCCCGGTTGACTTCGGAAACGATGGCCTTGTGTTCTTGAGCGAGGGAAGCCTGCAATGTTCCGGGAATCTGGTCGAGGCGCTTTTCCAACTCATCGAGGCGGGCCGAGATTTGGTTCAGATCGCGCCGCAGGGCGACGGCATCCGCACCGCGGGCATCGGTAGCCCGGGAGAGCTGATCGCTTTGCATGGCGACGGTATTGACGGACGTGCCGACGCCATCGACTTCAGACTGGAGTTGGGACAAGGAGGCCTCGAGACGCTGAATACGGGCATCGCGAAGCTGTTCCGGCGTAGGTCCGGCGGGCCGGCGACCCAAAACGATTCGTCCCGAGCCATCGGTGTAGCATCCGGACCCGCACAAGGCAAGCATTGTTGCCGCGAGTGAGACGAAGAGATATTTTTGCGGAAGAAGCGTCATGGCAAGCGTTTAGGCTTTTGTTTGGGCGGACGCCTTTTGCGCGGCATAGATCCGCTGGATTCGATCGTTGATGTCTTTGTAGGTGACATCGGCCCGATAGATTTCCTTGAAGTATTTGGAAGCTTCATCGAGGGCGCCATCGGCTTCGCAAAGCTCACCCAACAGGTAATAGACATCCATTTTCTGCTGATCCATGGACGGAAGCAGCTCGAGAGCGGTCTTCAGCTGTTCGACAGCCATGTCGTTCATGCTTTTGTTGCGGAAGCATTGCGCCATAAGGTAGAGGGATTGGACGCGATCCTTCGGCGAGCGTTGGGAAATCTGGAACTGTTGGATTGCTTCGTCGTTGTATCCGTAGGTGTAGTATTGTTCACCCAGGAGGAAGCGCAAATGTTGATCGTTCGGATAGCGTTGGACGCGTTCTGCGATATCATCGAAGACGTACTGTTTCAGTTCGGCGTCTTTGGCAGCGGCCTGTTCGTGATCACCCGCCTCTTGGAGTCGGGCAATTTCCGCCTTCAGCATTTCCTGCTTGACGGAGGCATAGCGATTGTCCAATTCCGGATCCTGCCCCATGACCGCTCGCGCATTGTCGATGGCTGCCAAGGCTTCTGCGTACTGTTTCTGTTGGAGATAGAGTCCAACGAGAGCGAGGTAGTAGTTGACATTCTTCGGTTCGCGCTGGATTTTTTCGAGCGTTTCGCGAATGAGCGTTGCCGCGTCCGCTTCGGTTTTGACCGATTTGTTGGCGGCTTCGAGTTTGGCGGCCTGTTCCTTGTCGGCGAGGCCTACGCGGTAATCGCCCTTTTCGTGCGCCTGTTCCCAACCGGAGTTGAGCGTAGCCTGCGCTTCGGCGTCCTTCAACAGTTTTGCGACTTCGCCATCCGTCGGTTTGATCCGGTGGACTCTTTCAAAGCAATCCCGTGCTTTCTTGTAATCCTTCGATTCGTTGTAGAGTTTGCCAAGAGTCAGCCAAGAGTTCACATCCTTGGGCGGCAGGCGGTCGCGAACGGCCTCCATTGCCATCAGACCGGCGGTAGGCCGTTTGGCGGTCATGGCGGTCTCTGCAAAGAGTTTGACCAAGTTGATATTCAGGGGATCGTCCTTGAGCAGGACTTCGCATTCCTGCAAAGCCTCTTCGATCTGGCCTTTTTTGACGAGGCCGGAAATCTTCATTTTGGGGATCAAGGCAAGCGCCCCGGCCAACGGATTGTTCGGGACTTTTCCATTGTGCTTTTCGATATAGCGGGCAATTGCGGCGCGGTGCAGATCCCGGCGGGCGTTGTCAAACCAAGGACATTGACCGACGCAGCGAAGAAGCATCTCGATCGCCAGATCGGGATTTCGTTCCAATGTGCTTTGAGCCTTAAGATGCAGATTGCGGATCGGCGTGGGAATCGGTTTGTCTTCGGGGACGGGAAAAGCGGAAGGTTCAGAATCGGCCATAAGGACTCCTTGTCGAACATAAAATTCGTATGAAATCATTGCATAACATGCCCTTCTCGTCAAGAGACCCTGCGAGCCATGCGGCGATCCGGGATTGCGTCCTGATGACCGGAATGGCGGGGTCCTGAGCGCGATTGTCAAAATTCGCCCAAACATGCGTGACGGGCGCGCGTTTTTTCGATAGACTAGGAGGCATGTGTGGAACACGACATGTCATTGAAGTAACCGATTTATGCTTTTCCTACGGGGAAAGGGAGGTTTTGCACAATGTCAGTTTTTTGCTTCCGGCTCAATCGTTTGTTGTGGTAGTCGGGCCGAACGGCGGCGGAAAATCGACATTGTTGCGGCTATTGCTCGGTTCGTTGAAGCCTCGATACGGAACGGTGAAGGTGTTTGGCGAGAATCCGGCCGCGGCCCGGCATCGTATCGGGTTTGTTCCTCAGACGGTGACATACGATCCGGATTTTCCATTGACGGTGACGGAGGCTGTCGCATTGGGGCGCGGCGGTGCGCGTTTGTTCGGCGGCATTACGCAGTCGGATCGGAAAGCGGCGGACGACGCACTGCAGTTGGTTGGACTGGATGGGCTCGGGGGCAGGCTGTTTTCGGAGTTGAGCGGAGGTCAGCGACAGCGTGCGATCATCGCGCAGGCGTTGTGTACGGATCCGGAGCTGTTGCTGTTGGATGAACCGACGGCGAATGTGGATTCGCAGACGGAACGGTCGTTATACCGCTTATTCGAGCAGCTGTCCAAACGAAAGACGGTTGTTTTGGTTTCGCACAATCTGTCGATTGTCGCGGCGCATGCTACGCATTTGCTTTGTGTGAACCGCACGATTGACCTGCATTGCATGGCGGAGGATGCCGAAACGCATTTGAAACCATTGGCGGACGGAACACTGGCCTTTGTGCAAAATAAGCATCCCGAGCATTTAGAAGAATTGATGCGGATAGGAGCGGCAACGCCGCACCGTGGCGAGACTTCGCCCATTCCGCCAAGCAAGCAAGAATATTTGTAATTCAGCACCGCATTCAACCAAGGAGAGGAGCATGATAAAACCCGAATTGCCGTCTTTCACATCCGACCCCTATCTTCGGCCGTTTTTGCCCATTATCCGTTCACGGACGGAGAAGGCCGATGCTCTTGAAAGGCGCTTTGCGGGAGAAGGCTCGCTCTGCGACTTTGCGAATGCGCATGAGTTTTACGGATTGCACCGCAAATCGTCCCGGTGGATTTTCCGCGAATATGCTCCGAAGGCGACCGCGATTTGGCTTGTTGGCGATTTCAGCGGTTGGAAGCGGATGGGAGACTTCCAGTTGCACCGGGTAGACGGTTCGGACAATTGGGCATTGGAGTTGCCGGGATTTGTCTTGCGGCATGGGCAGTATTATCATCTGGAGGTGAAATGGGACGGCGGGGAGGGAATTCGTTTGCCCGCCTATGTCCGGCGCGTTGTGCAGAATCCCGAAACGGGGCTTTTTGCCGCGCAGGTTTGGGATCCGCCCCAGCCATATGTGTGGCATGATGCCGGCTGGAAAGTGCCGGAGCGGGATCCTCTGATTTACGAGGCGCATATCGGCATGGCGCAGGAGGCGTATGGCATCGGTTCCTATCGGGAGTTCCGCTTGCAGGTTCTTCCCCGCATTGCAAAAGCGGGATACAATACGCTTCAGTTGATGGCCATTATGGAGCATCCCTATTATGGTTCATTCGGTTATCAAGTGGGGAGTTTCTTTGCGGCATCTTCGCGATTTGGAACGCCGGAGGACTTGAAGGCGCTTGTCGACGATGCGCACAAGGCGGGGCTTTCGGTCATCATGGATATCGTTCATTCCCATGCCGTCAGCAACGAAGTCGAAGGCATTGCCAAGCAGGATGGAACGCAGTACATCTATTTCCATGACGGCGAACGCGGGCATCATCCGATTTGGGATTCGATGCTCTTTGACTATGGACGCATTTCGACATTGCATTTTTTGCTTTCGAACTGTCGTTTCTGGTTGGACGAGTACCATTTTGACGGCTTCCGTTTCGATGGGGTTACGAGTATGCTGTACAGCCATCATGGACTCGGCTTCAACTTTACGGAGTATGCGCAGTATTTCGATGCAACGGTCGATACGGATGCCTACATTTATTTGTGTCTGGCGAATCGTCTGATC
This sequence comes from Kiritimatiellia bacterium, assembly GCA_016295275.1. Classification (GTDB taxonomy): domain Bacteria; phylum Verrucomicrobiota; class Kiritimatiellia; order RFP12; family UBA3636; genus JAEDLN01. Next base: position 6,402 of record JAEDLN010000051.1, on the reverse strand, counting down.
CATTCGCTCCGTCCGGACGCCATTACGATTGCCGAGGATGTCAGCGGCATGCCCGGACTGGCCGCACCAATCGGCGAAGGTGGCGTCGGTTTCGATTTGCGCATGGCGATGGGCGTTACGGAGATGTGGGGAAAGCTTTTGCGGGAAGTTTCCGATCCGAATTGGAATATCGGGTGGATGTACCACGAACTCACCAACAAGCGTTCGGACGAGCGGACGGTCAGCTATGTCGAGTGCCACGACCAGGCTATGGTAGGCGGGAAAACGGTGTTTTTCGAAATGACGGGCTCTTCCATTTACGATTCGATGCACCGCGGCTCGCAGAATCTTCTTGTCGATCGTGCCATAGCGCTTCACAAGATGGAGCGACTGGCGACGGTTGCGACGGCAGGCGGGGGATATTTGAATTTTATGGGAAACGAGTTCGGCCATCCCGAATGGATCGATTTTCCGCGGGAGGGGAACGGCTTTTCCTACGAACATGCACGCAGGCAATGGAGTTTGCGGGACAATCCGGAACTTCGATTCAAGGAATTGGGCGATTTTGACGAGGCCATGATCCATTTGTTCGGACAAGTTCCGCTTTTGTTGGATCAGCCGCTTCATCTGCTGCAATCGGACGAGCTCGGAAAGATGTTGGTGTTTGCCCGCGGACGGTTCTTTTTCCTCTTCAATTTCAACAGTACCGATTCGCATGCCGATTGGCAGGTATCCGTCCCGCCCGGCAGGTATCTTCTGCGGCTTCAAACGGACGCTCCCGTTTTCGGCGGGCAAGGGCGTATTCAGGAAGATCAGCTCTTTATTCCGCAAGTTAGGGAAGAAGGCGGTCAGCAACTGATGCTTTTGTCGGTTTACCTTCCGGTTCGGACGGCAATGGTTTTGGAGCGCTTGCCGCGCGATCCATCCGAGCCGCCTTTATCAACGATTACGATCCGGCCATCGAAAAAGGTGTCGAAAAGGAAAGTTTCCGGCAGAAAATCGTCCAAGAAGGCGACGGATGACGCAAAACGGCAAACACAACAGAAAACACGATAATGGAGACGATTTACAAATGAGTGCATTTAAGGCGTATGACATTCGCGGCATTTGGGATCGCGATTTGGATGCGGATTTGGTTTATCGCATCGGGCGCTGTCTTCCGAAACTTCTTGATGCCCGTCGCGTGTTGATTGGACGCGATGTCCGCACCAGTTCGCCGATAGCGGCGGAGTCGTTGCGGCGAGGCTTGACGGAGGCGGGGGCCGATGTTGATGACATGGGGCTTTGCACAACGCCCATGACGTACTACTATGTGGCGGAGTACGGGTATGATGCGGCAGTCATGATTACGGCTTCCCACAATTCGAAGGAATACAACGGATTGAAAATCTCGCGGCGCGGCGCTTTGCCGGTCGGTGTTGATTCCGGGTTGCTCGAATTGGAATCGATGGTTGGCAAAGAATTGCCGCCCGCCTCCGTCAATCCGGGCGTCGTAAAACAGGTCAACTATTTAGAAGACTATTTGGCGTATCATCGCCGCAATCTCGGCTCGCTGGAAGGCTTGCGTTTTGTCGTCGATTGTTCCAACGGGATGGCGGGGCTTTTGGCACGGAAGCTGTTTGGAGAGGCAAATGCGACCTTTCTGAACGAGGAATTGGATGGAACATTCCCCAATCATCCGCCAAATCCTCTGCTTCCGGAAGCAACGGCGCAACTTGGAAAGGCCGTTGTGTCGAGCGGGGCGCATTTGGGCGTCATCTTTGACGGAGATGCCGATCGCGTCGCCTTTGTGGATTCGCAAGGGAAATTTGTCAGGCCCGACATCATGACCGGAATTTTGGCGCAGCATTATCTTGCCAAGGAACCCGGGGCGGCGATTCTCTGCGATATTCGCACGTCGCGGGGAGTTACGGAATATGTGTCGAAGCTTGGCGGCGCCCCCCATCTTTGGAAGGTCGGCCATGCATTTGCCAAGGTCAAATTGCGCGAACTTCATGCCATCGTAGGCGGCGAGTTGGCGGGACACTACTATTTCCGCGATTTCCATCACTGCGATTCCTCTGTTCTGTGCGCGTCGATCATCCTTACGCATGCGGCGGAGGCGATTCGCCGTGGGCAGACATTCCGGGATTTGCTGGCTCCGATTGACGTCTATGCCAATAGCGGCGAGTGCAACTATGTCATTCATGAAAAGGACGCAGCGATTTTGGCGGTGGAGACTTGGATGAAAACATTGCCGGAACCGGAGCGCATCCTTGATTTCGACGGGATTCGCTGCGATTGGTCCGATTGGTGGTTCAATTTGCGCAAATCCAATACGGAACCCTATTTGCGGCTGATTCTGGAAGCGAAAAGCGAAGCTCTCTTATTGAGCCGGAAAGAAGCGATCGAACAAGTTCTCAAACCCTTTATGGATGCTTGACGGCATTGATTCTATGAGCGATTCCACCTATTCTCCTTCCGCGCATGCCGGTGTTTCGGCGGGGATCAAGATTCGTCCGGCGACTTTTACGGATGCCCGTGACATCTACGCGCTGATTGCCAGCGACTGCGAACGGTTGATTACCCGCTCATTGACCAATGTCATTGAGAATATCGACCGATTCATGGTTGCGGTTTCCGATGCGGGCGAGATTGTCGGCACAATTGCCTATCAGCTTTGGGCGGAGTTTGGAAATCCCCTGAAAACGACGGCCGAGCTTCAGTCGGTTTGCGTCAAACCCGATTGGAGAAAGTGCGGGGTTGGCAGGGCTATGGTCTCTGCACAACTGAAACGGCTAGAGGGGCTTCGCGTATGGCAGATTATCGTTTTGACGTTTGAAACCCGGTTTTTCCATCACATGGGCTTCGAAACGGTTGACAAGCACCTGATTATGCACAAATTGTACCGTGGCTGCGCCAACTGTTCGAAGCATGAATCGCCCTTTACCTGTCCGGAGGTTGCCATGGCGCGTCCCGGATGGGAGGAGATTGAATCGGGACGCGATTTGTAAGGTGCCGTGAGGATCCTACGCAATGTCATTCATCGGAAATCTTCTTTGGTTCGTCTTTGGCGGCGGTTTTGTCCTTGGACTTTCCTGGTTGTTGGTTGGCTGCGTCTGGTGTCTGACGATTGTAGGCATCCCTATTGGCATCGCCTGCTTTCGAATTGCGGGATTTGCTTTCTTGCCCTTTGGCAAGGAGCTTGTTCCGGCGGAGTTTCTCGGTGAAAAGCGGATTGCCGGAACCGGTATCATGAATTTTCTCTGGTGTATCTTTTCCGGTTTATGGCTCGCCATTGCGCATGTGCTGACCGGTCTAGCCGATTGCATGACCATTGTCGGAATTCCGTTCGGTCTCGCCAACTTTCAAATTGCCATTGCCGCTTTTGCGCCTCTCGGGAAGCGAACCGTTTCGAAAGATATTGCGGAAGCAGCCCGTTCCCGTTCGGCCAAGGCGGCAGTGGACGCGAAAATTGGTTAGCAGACGGTTGCAAAGACCATTCGGACTGTTGAACACCCTTGTTTGCGGGCGTGTTTATTCATGCGCCTGCAGGCTCGCATTCGTGTGAAGCATCAGCCAACCGATTTTGCGATGGCGTATCCGGCAAAGACGGCACCGAGCCCTGCCAGAATCGAAATCGACAGATAGAGAAAGGCCGCACCGTATTGCGAATGATGCAACATCCGGAAGATTTCGTTGGAAAAGGTGGAAAAGGTCGTGAAGCCACCACAAAATCCGATGACGGCGAAGGAGCGAATCATCGGTGCAAGGGAGCTTTGCGAATAACTTCGCTCAAGCCAACCGGAGAGCAATCCGATCAGCAAAGAGCCGACAAGATTTACGATGCAAGTCGCAATCGGGAAAGAACCGCCCGATTTGACATGCAGTCCGATCCAATAACGAACGATTCCGCCGAATGCCGAACCGATTCCAACAAAAAGCAGATTGACCATGGTGCGAGTTTAGCATAAAGACGCATAGCCCGCATGCCGGACGCGTTGCGATTGGGTTCGTCGGATCCCACACATACGCATGGAAAGCGTTGTGCGCAATCTGCCGATAGCCATGGTAGACGAAGCGTTGGTCGTTTTTCGTCACGCGGCAGCCCATGCGGTCGCAGGATATTTTGATGACCGCATCGCCGTTCTCCCAACGCACCGGGCGGGTCTTGCCATTGTAGGAGACCTGCCAGGTGTCGGTTGCGGTTTTGACGAGTGTTTGGTTGCCGTCATCGTCGTAGACGGGCTGGAACAGTTCTTCTGATGGCGTGATGGGATTATTGTGCCCTTGCCTATGCGTACTGGTTCAATCGGTTCGCCGCGATGGCCATAGGATCAGCTGGCACCAAGACCATTGGGGTTGGTGAGTGAGACATTGTAGCAGCAATCCCAGTCCGTACCCATCGTCTGTCCGGCGAGGTTCTCGGTCGACGAGATGACAGCATCGGATCTGACCGATACTCCTTGTCTTCCTTATGGACAAAATGATGCCACAAGCCGAATGACGATATCGACAACTACTGTTTCATCAAGCGCTGGCTCTTTATGTCCCCTTTGAGTATCGTAAATTTGCGGGAGACGGGTTTGACTGCTTCGGCGATTTCCTTCCGAACGGCAGGGGCGAGATCGGCTTGCGTGAATCTGGGCGTTTCGTAGTGGATCGTGATGCCCGGGAAGGGATCGCCGATATCGTCGTTCGCGCATTTGATCAGTCCGTTCGTCTCGAACGAAAACAAACTATAGACCCAATAATTGTGTTTGCTCTTGTCGTAATGCCAAACGTGGCTGGATTGCCTGAAGTATGTTTTCCCGTTCACGTTCACGAGGTCGGAAGGTTCCGCACCGTAACATTCTAGGATATTTTCCATGCAACCGCCTTGTCCGTCGGAGACGAGGAAATGCGCTGAATAACCGTTCGCGGCCAATCCACACCCCAGATAAGGGATGAAGAGCGCAATGTCATTGATGTCGTCGCCATTCAGATCCAGTGTGACACCTTTGGTATGGCTGAATCGATCGTCATCGTAGGAACGTCCGTCCGAATCCTTGATCGCAGAGAATAACTTTTCCATGGTCTCATTCGGAAGCGTCCTGAAACGCGCCGGCGACCAGTCGAACGGCGGTGCCCAAGGCTCCATCCATGCATACGCGTTCACAACGAGAAGAAGTGTCAGGACGAATACTTTCGTTTTCATGGTTTGTTTTGTCCGAATCTGAACTGTTCCCAATATCCGGTAATGTGCGTGAATCTATGCGGATAATGGAGGGTTTCATGGCATCCATTCTACCAGAATGGCGGACCAAGGCAAAACCCGAAAATGTACAGCTCCTTTTCGATGCCGCGCCTGTAAAGGGAAAAGTCGCCCTGCACGGGTCGTCTAGGAACGTCTCGGCTAGGCGCACGGCAATCTCGAGCGTCGTGTGCATGTCACAGCATTTGTCCGGACGAGTCCGAGCTTCCGGACTTACCACAGGATGTGGTGACCTCCGGTGACGTTCGAACCATCGACTGCACCGACAACCGCAGCCGGACGCTCTCCATCGCTTTCATCGAAAACGGAATTCGCATTGCCATCGCACGGGGGGTGCCTGGCGGGAGGAATTCGAGAGGGGGGACTTTCCGACGGTTAAGGCGATGGCGGAGGCGCACGGGCTCGACCCGAGCAATGTGCGGCACGCGTTCAACCTCGCGTTTCTATCTCCGCGCATCCTGGAGGTAATCGTTTCCGGATGGGACATGCCGCCTGATCTGTCGGTCGCGAGGCTTCTGCGCGTCCAGAGCCTCGTATGGGACGAGCAGGAGAGGGAATTTGGCTTCTCCGGCTGAAGCGAGCCGTTACCTTCAAACGAAACGGCCGTCTCGCAGAAGCGGGGCGGCCTTTCTTTGGTACGGGAGGGGAGGTTTATTTTCTCACATACGTAACTTTGACGCCATCGGGAATGCTGGCATTGTCAAGGTTCAGCGAAGGATTCTCCACTCTCACGCTTATCAAGGATTCGCAACCGTCGAAGGCATTCTCGCCGATACTCGTAACGCTGTTTGGAATCGTTATGCTTTTCAAGGAAGTGCAACCCATGAAGGCGTCCGCACCTATGCTCGTGACACTGTCCGGAATCGTGATGCTTGTCAAGGAAGAGCAACCCATGAAGGCACCCTTGCCGATGCTCGTGACGCTGTCCGGAATCGTGATGCTTGTCAAGGAAGAGCAACCGACGAAGGCACCCGCGCTGATACTCGTAACGCTGTTTGGAATCGTGATGCTTGTCAAGGAAGAGCAACCGGCGAAGGCTCCCATGCCGATGCTCGTGACGCTGTTTGGAATCGTGATGCTTGTCAAGGATTTGCAATCCTCGAAGGCTCTCCAGTCGATGCTCGTAACGCTGTGTGGAATCGTTACGCTTGTCAAGAAAGGGCAAAAGGCAAAGGCGTATCCGCCGATGC
>JAEDLN010000270.1 GCA_016295275.1 Kiritimatiellia bacterium | reverse complement strand
GGCCGAATACGGGAAGCGCGAGCGTTCGGCGACGGAGTCGGGACTCTGCAAGAACGACCGGAGCTGTTCGGAGAATGCGGCGGTCTGTTTCCGGAAGCAAAAAGCATCGAGGCCCTTGAGCAGCGCGAGGCAGTCGTCAAGCGGGGGGAGCGGCGAGGGAACGGGGAAGGCGTTTTCCGGGAAGAGAAGAAGGGCTCGTTCGGGGGTGGCGATTCTCGCGAGCAAGAGCCAGGGGATGGCATTGGAATCGGTGTACGTTGCGGTTTTGGGATCCCAGAAAGCCTCCGTGGCGGCGTTGTGCAGCTGGAAATGTTCGGTGCGGAGTTCGATTTCCTTGAAAGTCAGGAGAAGGGCGTGAGCCATGAGCGCCAGATTGATGGCGTCGAACGCCAACTGGGCGATCTGCAGCAGGGGTGGAGCCGGATTGCCGTGGCGATCGGATGACACGCACATGGTTCTGTCTTTGATCGCCTGATGGCGGTCGAGCAGGATCGGAAAGACGGATCGGATGCGTGCGGGGGAGGAGATCCGGGCTCGATACAGTTCGAGTTCCGCCCAAGAGAGAACGGGTGGCGTCGTCAAGTCGCCCTCCCGCAATTGATCCAACGAGGAAAAAACAACCGATCGGAGAGCCGGATCGTTTTCCGAGAGAAAAGCGGCGGCGGTCGTCTCTGTTGCCGTTGAAGGCAGTGCGAAGTGTTGCATGGGAAGACCGGATCGAGAAACGGAGCGCTAGATGCCGGCAAACGGGATATAGGCCCCCTGCATTCCTTCCCGATAGGCTGCGAGGGTGTCGGCGGCGAGTTTCGAATCTGGTTTGCAGGCATGCAGAGCCCGTGCGACATAGAGCTCGCGCAGCTGATCGTTCCGTAGGGACGTATCGTTGTATTCGGGACGATTGGAGGCGAGAGCCCGTTCGAGGGATGTGATGGCATGGCCGGACGCGCCGGGCGTTTCGAGCAGGCGTTCGAGTTCGGGAGCCGCTTCCGGGAGGGGCGTTTTCAAAAGAGCCAGAGAAACGGAGCGGATATGCGAGAAGGCGTGGGTCATGGAAAGCGCGGACAGCTTTCGGAGCAGCAGTTCGGGAGGAAGACCGATGTTGGAAAGCGCGAGCAGGGAAACGTCCATCGGGGAGACGGAGCGTCCGAACTGTCCCATTCCGGTGTAATTCCATCCGTCGTCCCAAGGGGCTTCCAGCGAATGAACGAGCGTGTCACGACCGGTGTCGTCGCCAAGGAATGCGAGCATTTGAGCGGCGGCGAGATCGTCGGAATGCCGATTCAGACGATCGCGCAGAAAAGGTATGGCGGATTGCGGGTTGGCAAAGAGCCGTGCCGTGATGGTGTTTGGATCGGTATCCGCCGCTTCCGGAATGGAATCGATATCCGTGAGAACGCGTTTGGGGATGAGCTCGAGATCGACGAGTTTTTGTTGGATTGGACGAAGCGGGACGGAACGGATAGCGGTGTTCGACAAAGCGGATGCGGCGGCGATCAAACCGGCGGCAAAGCCTTGGTTTTGGACATCTGCCTGCATACGAATGAGGGGCATGGCATCGCGATCGGCGGAGACGGCGAGTCCGGTGACCAAGAGACGATCGAAGCCGGACGGTGTCAAGGCGCGCAGGGGGATATCGGCCGAGCGTGGGGCGTGTGTCGGCGGTGCGACCATGAAGAGCGGGGAGAGGGTGTATCCGTGCGTATCGAAATTGGATTCTGCGACGCAGACGGTATCGGAGTAGGTTCGACCCGCATAGAAATCGACGGGATGGAGAACGATATCGCCGAGAATACGGCGACGTTCGCGCGTTCCGAGGATCGAGGCCGTGTCGAAATGCTTGAAACGGGCATGTGCGGTCACGAAAGCACGGGTGGCGTCCACGATATCGGAATCGAGGACGAACGTAAAATCGTTGTTCGTATAGGAGATCCCCGGCTGAATTGGAGAAACGCCGGCACCTTGGACAGCGGGTTCGTCTTTGAGCGTGTCGAGCGAGCGGGCGCCTGCGGCGTCGGCGAGATCGCCGTTTCCGGTTGCATCGATGACGCAACTGGTGCGAATGATACCGGTTCCGTAGGGGGTTGTGACGAGTGCGCCGCAGAGGGTTGTCGACTCTGTCGCGACGGTTTTCTTGACGAGAGCGGCGAGGCTGAGGGTTTGCGAGAAAACGGATACGCCGGCGGCAACGGCTTCTTTCAGAAACCATGCGGCGCGCCAATCGCCATTGAAAGAACCGTGTTCGCGGTTGTTGTTGCGATTATCGGGTTCAATGGCATAGACGGCGTCATCGCCCTCTTTCGAAAAGCCGACACGGCGTCCGAACCAATACTTGCTGATGCGCCCGACGGTCATGAGACCGCCGAGGATGCTGAGATTTTCCGTGCAGATGGTGCGGGCGCCGGAGCGTCCGGCGGCAATGGCGGCGGGGGCGCCGCCGG
>JAEDLN010000050.1 GCA_016295275.1 Kiritimatiellia bacterium | reverse complement strand
AGAACGGGAAAGTTCTCAAGCGCCGGACGTTCCGCCTCGTAGCCCGCTACCGTCAAATCGGCATAAGCGGCAAATTCCGCCCGAATGCCCGTTGCAAAAAGGATCAGATTTGCGGACAGCGCGTACGAGAGAACGCGAAACATATTTTTTTTCATAACTTTCCTTGCGTAGAGGTCCTCTTTTACAATAAACGGGTTCGTATCGTCAATGGCGACGGGTCGTTTCCTTCTCGGCGGCATCCGGCGGTTTCTTTTAGCGCACGAAAATCAAATCGCACCGCGGCGGATTCTCGTAGCAACCGATGTCCGGCAAGCCTTGGACACGCCTGTTGCCGTCCAAATCGAAATCCGAGATTTCCGCGTATGCGATCCCTTTGTCAACCAATGGCGAATCCATGCCCGGTCGGAAATCGCCCGCCTCGACGTCGCGGAAGAACGATTCCGCCGTACCGGCGACGCAAGTCGCATCGAGCGCTTCGCCGCCGTCGCTCGCGCAATGCAAGGCATTGTCTAGGCTCCCCTTGAACCCGATGTCGCTCCAAGGCGGATTGCCTTCTTCATTCAGATACAGACAGGTGTTGACGCCCCCGGCCACAACGACATTCATCGCCAAGGCATTGGGATGGAGATAGACGCCTGCCGTGTAGGGTGCCTCGTTCATGGCAACGGTACTGTTGAGAATCTTTCCGTTCGTAACCGTGACGGCACATGCCCAAGACTGCTTGTCCTGTTGGACGGAAGCGGTCCCTTTCGAAGAATCCCGATTGTTCGCGATGAGACAGTTGTCGACGATTCCCTTCTCGACATGGACGAACATGCCGCCGTAGACGCCGGATATCTGGTAGGTTCCGCCGGCAACACTGTTGTTCGTGACGACGCAATGCGTGAGCAGGGCGTCATCGGAATTGAGCCATGCGGCAGAGCCGCGCACGTAGTTTCCGATGGTAATCGAATCGCGGAGCACGCAATTGGAAACGGAGCCGCCCGCCGCATCGATGGCAACATTGGCTCCGTACGGAGACGACATCGCACTGCGGTGTCCGCCCGTGACGGTCAGATTCGCGACAAATGCCTTCGGATGGTTGAGGTAGAAAACGATCGCGTGATCGTTGTTTTGCGTACTGGTGTTGCAGACGACGACGTCCTCCGGCTTTCCCGTTTCTCCCAAAATGGAAATGCCGTTCGTGACGACAATATTCGCGTAGATTTTATCGCCAAGCAGAACGCTCTCGGAGATCGAAGCCGGATACGTACCGGGCGCAACGTAAACCGTTCCATAGCCTGTCGACTCCGCCAACGTATCGACGGCAGCTTGAATGGTGCGCTTCGGCGATTCCTTGAAGAAACCGCTGTTCGCGTCATCGCCGTCTGCGGCGACATACTGCACCGTGGCATCCGCGCCTGCGAGAACGAAAACAGCCTTCAGCGTCCGCGCCGACGTGACGACCGGGGCGACGGACGTTTCCGAAATGTCCGCAATGCCGTCGACGTCGCCAATCCACTGCCAGAACTCGTACCCGCTCTCCGGCGTCGCAACGAGTGTCGTCGTTTCGCCATTGAGGACCCACGTTCCCGCCTCTCCTACGGAGACGCTTCCGCCCGCCGTTGCCGTAGCGGAAACAAGCCATTCGTTCGTGAAATGCCAGATGAGCTCGTCTTGCCGGACATGGTTGTAGGTAAACGCATTCGTATCGCCTTGCTGGACGAGGCTTCTTTCCCCGGTGACCGAATCGAGGATTTCGTTGTGCGTGTACCCCGTGCAGATCCAGCGCTCGACGCCCGATTCCATGAGATTCGTCGCCGTCACGGATGCGGTGAACGAATCGCCCGCCGAAATGGCGGTGACGGTCCCATAGACGGGATCAGCCGTACCGATATTTGCAGGATCTCCCGCGATGGAGAGGCTGGCAAGATCGGAAACGACGGCCCCGAACGACAGAAACGCCGAATCCTTGACGGTTGCGTAATCCGCCGCGATCCAATCCTCCGTCCGAACAACGGCGGAAATGCGCACCTCGTCGAGATCGCCAAGCCAACTGTTCGTGGCGTCCGGATTCGTGCCGATGCCGAGCGGCAAATCGGAATTGGTGGCATTGTTCGCTCCGAAAACGCCGACCGATTGCGGTGCGCCGTTTGTGTAGACGTCGCGGGTGGCCGTATAAACCAAATCGTACTTTTGCCAATCCCCGCCCTGTTTTTCCCCGGGAACCGGCGTCACTTTCTTGTTTGCGGATCCGGTTCCGTAGACAAGAAGCGTGCCGTAACTCGTGGTCAGGCCGAAGCCCCAGCCGTCGGTTTTGGCGGACAAAGCCTCCTTCGTGCTTAGCATCGTTTCGTAGGCGACGCCATCCTTGAGCGCGAGCCCTTTCCGGCGAATCCAGACCGAGGCCGTAAACGTGGAGGAGAAGTTGCCTTCTTCCGCCATGAACGCGCTCCAGCCGGGAACGATGACGCCGCCCTTTGTGCGGGAAACGACATCGTCTGTTGCCATGTAGCGGGCAGAACCGATGGCGCCATCGGAACAATGGCTGGTATAGACATTGTTGGTTCCGTGCAAGGCATGGGCGGACGAATCGCGCGAATAGCCCGTCACCCCGGGTACCTCCGTGCCGACAACCCAGTCCGCCGGATCGGGTTCGCCGAGGTGCCAGACGCCGATGTAGCCGGCATCGATCCACAGTTGCCCCGATGTCGTGTAGTCCGGCGCGGCAGCGATGCTTTCATCGCCGAAATGCATGCGGAACGTCGTGCCGTTTTCCATCGTCGGAAGAAGAACCCAGACAAGGGATTCGCCCGCCGGATTCCAGGTGTCGATTTCGTGCGGATAGGTCGCCGCTCCGTCAATCGACGTAAAGGCCAAATCCTTGCCGTCCGCCTGCAACAGCGAATACGAGAACCCGGGAATGCCGCTTTCGCTGATGCGGACGAGAACGGGAAAGTTCTCAAGCGCCGGACGTTCCGCCTCGTAGCCCGCTACCGTCAGATCGACATAAGCGGCGAATTCGGCCCGGGAAACGGTTCCGGCAAGTTGGAGAACCGTCGCAAATAGCAGGGTCGTGAATGTTCGAATGGAAAATATGCGCATGTCCCTACTCCTCATTGACTGTCGTGAAAAATGCGAATTCTGTCGTACGTTGAAATCGAAATGCGATCAATCGGTCGTGACGATTGTTTCGATGCCGAGAACCCGCCCGAGCTTGCGGAGCTCGGCGGCATGGTGTCCGATGCCGAGCGCGAAATGGTGCGTGGGACCTTCGAGCGACCAGCGGCGTAGGAAGGTGCGGACGTCCGGCGGGAAAAGCCCGTGCGTGTTCGTATTTCCGGTCGCGGGTATCGGCCCCGCAACCGATTCGCCCTCCGCAACGATGAACTTGAACGCGCCGTCGTCCTTGAGGCCGATCGAGAGCATCGTAATGGGACCTTCCTTAATGCTGAACTCCACGCCGGCACCGCTGCCGGGTTTGCCGTGGTACTTTTTCAGCGACCGCAGAACGGGCCGTTTCGCGGCAATGTTGAGATGATGCGGACCATCATGCCCGACGAGGACCGTGCCGCGTTCGAAATCGATCGGATGGAATTCGGCGAAAGAACCGCCAATCTCCAAACGGTCGAAAATCATCATCGCAATGCAGTTCTTGAGGTCGAATTCGCCGCACATCGGGAAACCCGCCGCCGTGAGAAGGGAGTTGCCGACAATGAAATTCGTAACAAGCTCGCGCGTCTCCGAGCCCGGCTCGCCTTCGTAGTAGTAGGCAAAGCCGTCGAGCGAACGCTTTTCGATAAAGCGCTCCAACGCCACGGCGGCACGTGCGGCAATGTCCAGATCGCGTGCCGTGAGTTTCTCCGTCCACGGATCGCTGACGGGATCGGGCGTTTCGAAAAAGGAGAGAATGCGCTCCTTCATTGCGTCGACAGCATAGGAATCCGGCGTGCGGTAAAACGGCAGAATCTCGTCCGGCTCGCAAAGCGCCACATGGCAGCCGAAGGTGCGTGCGACAGCCGTCGGATCGGTTTGCATGTCGTACATGGCCTCCAACACATGGCCCATCAGCCCAATGCGGGCACGGCGCAAATCGTGCAGCACATGCGCAACGGAACACCACTGGCGAATCTCGGCATCCGCCACCGGATCGCCCTCCAGCTTTCCGATGACGACATCCGCTGCGGAACGGCCGAGACGAACGGCAACTCCGGTAAACTCCGGAACGGCACACAGGTCGTCGTTGAGAAGCTGACGGTAAATCGTCGCATGCGCATAGTCGAGACACGCATCCGGCTGCAAAGCCACGAGAACGACCGGACAGCCCAATTCGCGCACGAACGGAACAAACGTCGAACTCGTCGCATACGTAACCATATCGACGAACAGCAAATCCAAATCGGCGGCCTTCATCGCCGGAACAAGCGCAGCGGCATGCTGAGGATTGTCGGCCATGCCAAAACGCGTCACGGAGAGCGAAAGCCCGTCCAACTTGCGGACAAAGGCGTCCTCCTTGCGTTGCATGTCCTCCAGAAGACCGGGACATTGCTTCCAATAGGTATCGAGACCGACGCTCACGACGCCGATGTTGGCGTCGAGAGGCTTGCGGCGCGGAATGCAGGGAAATTCGGAATGGTTCATCGTATGGTTCAGTTGCTATTCGACAAGGGTGACGAGCGCGCAATCGCCGGCGCCGGACTTGAGCCCGGCTCCCCACGTCATGCGGCCGAGTGCCGGACCCGTGCCGTCGGAATCGTACAGCACGATATTGCAGCCCATCGTGGCACCGACGGCAGGCGTGAAGCCGGGAATCTCCGCCCAGGGAATGCGCAGATCGTAAATGGTCTTCGTTCCTTGCCGCTCGATGGATACTTCGTAAACGGAGGAATCTTTGGCAAGCTGTCCGCTTTTCGCTCCGAGCGAATAGGCCGCCGGACGGAATACGGTGCAGGCTCCGGATCCGCCGCCGGGACTTGCCTTGGAAAGATACCAGCGGACCTGATCGGCTTCCGGGCCATCGGCTCCGCAACGCGGGAAGAGGCACAGCGCGATGGAATCGCCCTTGAGCGTCTCTTCGCCGGAGGCGGTTGCGACCGGACGCGTCGCAAGAACGTTGTCCTCGACCTCGGCATGGAAGACAAGCGCCTCGGCATCCCACGAGAACGATGCGATGCCGGCAAGGTTTTGGGGCGTCCATGCATAGCCGCCTTCCGACTGGATCTGATTGTCGCAGAGGAGCGGAATCGGACTGCGCACCGGCTTCCCGGTCCGTCCGGCAAAACAGACGAAATCGCTTCCCTTGTACAGCGAGAGGGAAATGTTATCGTAATAGACCTTTCCGCCCTTTTCGCCATGTGCGACGGGAACAAGTCCGAGCCCCTTCGTGTCTTCTTTCGTCTCGAACTGCTTGGCGAGGAAACGCCAGTGCCCCGTGCCGGTCATCGGCGTGGAGAAAATGCGGGGCATCGTCCATTTGCGGGCGCCGCCGCCCTTGAGATCTTCGTTGACATTGGAGCCCGCACCCATGCGGTCGCTCCATACCCAAACGGTGTAGAGATAGGTTTCCCCGGGGACGGGAATCGAAACGCTCTGCCACGAACTCTGATAGGCGTTTGCCCCTTGGCCGCGCAAGACAAGCGCGCGGTTGCCGGGCTCGCCGGGCACCTCCTCGAGCGTCCCGTTGCCGCCCCAGTTTGCCGGGCGCGAACCCGTTTGGCCTTCGGACATGTCGCCGTTCTTGAGAAGATTGCCAATACTGGAGGGATCGATGACGGAGAGCCGGCAACGTTGCTCAATCGACGGAAGCCCGTCGGACGAAACGGTGAACGTGAGATCGGTTGCCGCCGGAATCTTGCCCGATGCGCGCGGTGTCAACGGGAATTCGGAGACGAGACGCTCGCCGGGTTCAAGCGTGAAGGCGAGCGGCTTGGCCGGAATCGCCCAGCCCGGCGTCGCACACGAAACGGTGAAGGTTTTCTTCGTCCGGTACGGATTGAAGAGGCGCAACGGAACGGGAAGATCCTTGCCCGTCGCCGTCAAGGCACAGGGCGGAAGCGGCACGGGAACGGCAGAGGAGCCCGGCAGCAACACGGTGCGCATCTTGAGCATGTCGAGATCGGCTCCCTCGACGATTATCGGCATGTCGCCGGCGTAGAACGTCCCGTCGGCGGAAACCGTCTCGTTGCCTTGGAAATCGGTAATCAGCAGCTTTCCTTTCGCAGGAAGTTTGACGGAAAGCCCCTTCTTCGACGGATCGCGCTCGAAACCGATCGCCTTTCCGGTCAGGCCAAAGCGCGATTTGCCATCCGCACCGGGCGCGCGGATGACGGCAATCGCCCGATTGCCGTCCCCCTCGAACAGATGGACCGTTGCATCGCCAAAGAAATACTTTCCGATCGGACGGGCGTAGGCAAGCTTGCCTTGAAGCACGGCAAGCGTTACGGCAACGGGCCGCGGCGTACGATCGTCGATGAGATAGGTCCAGTTGCCGGCCGCCTGCGGACTGCCGCCGAAATAGGTGATGAACGCAGACCCGGCGCAGAGCTCGTCCGGCCAGTGCGTGAGCACATGCAGGCATTGCGGCAGACTTCCCGCAAGCGTCTGCGCCGCATCCATGCCCCAAATCGAATAGCCCGTGGCATTCTCATTGTCGGAAACCCGTACCGTTTCAATGCCGCGAACCGTCAAATCGCGCTGTGCGGAGACGACGCCGGCATAATCCTGATAGTGGACAGGCAGAAAATCGATGTACTTGTCGACGCCCGCATTGAGCATGTCCGTACGGAAGTTGCGGGGCCAGAGCCCGCCCGCCAGCTGGATGGTGAGCGCCGGATCGACGGCACGCGCGGCTTCTGTGCCGGCACGGCAGAGCCCGAGATAGGTCGCTACCGGATCCTCGCATTTGCTGCCGGGAACGATTTCATTGAGCCATTCCCAGCCCCACAGCTTGCCCTTGTATCGGCGCGAAACCTCCGTCACGGCATTCGCCCAAGCGCGCTCGTCGATCGGCGCCGGCTCGAAGTTGAAGGTGTGCATCCCCTCCGGCAATGCCCAGGACGGCGCACCTAGCAGACTGATCCAGGGCTTGAGACCGGCTTCGGTATTCGAACGGATGGTGCGGTCGAGCCGGTCGAAACTCCAAACGCCGGGAAGCGGCTGGAAGGTCGGCCAAACCGTAAAGTGGCGGACATAGGAAAATCCGAGATCGGCCGCAAGACGAGAGGTCTCCGGCGTCGTGATGTCCGTCGCTCCAAAGGGCGTCGAAACGCCCGGCTTGCGCTGAAACTTCGGATAGGTGGCGAAAAAGCAGAAATCCTCCGGATTGTCGCCGGCTTTGATCGTGAGGGAGAAGGTGCCGCGACGATCGAAGCCCGGCAACGAAAACGGCGTTGTGCCGCGATCTTTCGGATCGACCGCAAAGGTCGTCTCGGCGACAACGGCGCCAAAGACGTCGCGCACCGTCGCCGTCGCACGCTCCGTTCCTTTTTTGACTTTGTTGCCCCAATGGATCGTGAAGGTGGGCGTCTGACCGTACTCGTACATGCCGAACGGCGCATCCGGCTCAACGTAAAAGAACTTGCTGTACGGTTTGAATTCAACCGAGCCGCCACGCCAGTCCCATGGCCAGGCATCCCCGTTCGGTGCAATGAACTGGACGAGGAAGAAACAGCTCGTGCGGCGGTTTCCGCTATGCGTCCAGGAAAACTCCACCTCGCCGTCGCCGGGCTCGATCTCCTTGGTCTGGATGCCAAAGCCGGGAATGCCGACATGCTTGCGGCGCGTGTTCACGACGCCGTCCGGATTGTCAATCCACGGACCGAGCGGACGAATGCTGATCCGCGTCTTGCCGGGTCCCCACGTATCCGACGGATCGAGGCGGTAGCGGACTTTTACCGTGGCGACATCGCCCGGATACTGGACGACCGGTGGTTCGCCCGCAATCCAAAGAGCGCTCTTCTTGTAGGTCACCGTCTTCGGCGGATAGGGATAGGCGGGTTTGCCAATGACAAGGGGAACGGATACGGCATGCGTATGCTTGCCCCAATCGCCGCCCGGCGCAAGAAAGACGTTGATCGCCGCTTGCGTGGCAATAGATGCGACATCGGGCGCGAGCTTCTTGTTGGAATGGCGAAAGACCAGCTTCTTGCCGGTGACGGCATCCTGCGGTTTCTGATAGGAGAGCATGCCGCCGTAGCCGGTCGATTTGAACCACTGCAAATGGACACTCAGCTGCGTGCCGGCGGGAATGCCCGCCCCGCGCTTCAAAATCACGGAAACCTCGTAGGGCCCGCCAGGCGTCCAGACGTCCGGCGCATCAACGGTACACCAATCGAATTCGGTCGTTTTTGCGCTTGCGGAAACGGCAATCGAAACAAGCCACGCGAGGGTCAGAAGAAAGAGACGGAATCGAGGCGTTTTCATATTGTGATTTGCTGTTTTTGCAAAAGAGAAAATCTTTTGCGGTGATCGATTGGCGGTGCCCGTTGCAGAGGGCATAGGACACCGAATGATGGTGGAAAGAGGCGAAAAAAGGCTTACGAAATGATTTCTTTTCCAAAAAATCGGACGAAATAGTCCGCAAGGCAAGCTCCATCCTAAAATACTATTCCAAACTCCGTCAATGCTTATTTTTGGCTAGACTTGCACTTTTTGGCAAAATCAAGCACAATTTGTCCATGCAAAGCCAATATCGGTATTTTCCAAAGGGAAACCCGCAGAAGTCATGGGGACTGTTCGTCGCTTGCGCCGGCAAAATCCGTACGGAGCCCGGAGCAAAATATCCTTCGTACGACCACCCCGACGAATACTATTTCAGCTGGGAGCATGGCCGCATCCTGCACGAATGGCAACTGATCCTGATTGAGACGGGGCGAGGCGAGGCGGAATTCAACGGGCGACGGTTTGCGTTGAAACCCGGAATGTTGCTCGTCCTCCCGCCCGGTTGCTGGCATCGCTATCGCCCGGATTCCGCTACCGGATGGACAACGCAATGGGTCGGCTTCGGCGGCGATATGGCAACACGCATCATGGCCGTCGCCGGCTTTGATACGGCGGAATGTTCGGTGGAAAATCTCACGGCAAACGCAGCCGTGCGAAACGGCTTTGCGACGACAATCGCCGGAATGGTGACCGACGGCGGCGTACACGCCTTTTCGGCCGCCGCACGACTGCACCTGCTCATCGCCATGCTCGCCGAAAAGAGCATTGCCGAACCGGGTAACGCAGAAGCCCGTCGCCGAAATGTCGTTTTTCAGGCGCAAACCTATTTGACGGAACATTGCGCCGAAATCGTAGACTACGAAGCACTGGCGGAATCGCTCGGCGTCCCCTACCGGACCTTCCGGCATTTCTTCACCGCCATCTGCGGCGTTCCGCCCCACCGGTATCAACTCTTGATGCGAATCGAACGCGCCAAGCGTTTGCTCGAATCGAGCAATACGCCTGTCGCCAGAATCGCATCTTCCCTCGGATTCCGGTCGGCATGGCATTTCGCACACTTCTTCCAACGGGAAATCGGGTGCTCCGCCATGCAATACCGCCAGCTCCGGAGAACAAAAGGCTACCAGCCGATGGAAAGCGGTCCGGAATAATCGCGAAGCTCAAACCAGAGCCCGGTCCCGTCTGCCGTCAATTCCGGATGAATCGGTTCCCGGAAATCGCCATACTCGGTGCTCGCAGTGCGGTAGTAAACGGTCGGACTGCCCGGCTGGGCGAAGAAGCGCACATCCGCATGCTCGAGCCCTTCGATGAGCCAGCGCCTGTGCAGATCTTTGGCGACGACCGGCTGCGCCCTGCAGCCAATCACCCCATCGCGTTGGCGCACGAAGACGCGGACTTCATCATGGAACCAGCCGCGAACCGGAATGCAGGCCGCACCATCGCTCAATCGTACGCGCCGCGCAAGCGGAACCGGCGCACCCCACGGCGAACGGAGGAGCAACGCCGCATCGTCGTCGAAGGAGTGTCCCGTAAAGACAAACCCGCCGCGAGAACGGGAAATGAGAAATTCAACGGGGTCCGGACCCAGTCCGTGCTTCATGCGGACAAGCCAGCCTAGCGCCCCCAATGCCACGTTGTACAGGCGTTCCGGCGCAAACCATTCGCGCTCGTTTCGGGCATCGACACAACGCCCGCGCAAGCCATCCCGCGTCGCACCCGTGCCGCCGCGCGTCCACGCGGCGCGTCCATGAACCGTCGCCAATGCACGGGTTTCCCCGCCCCGCGTTGCTTCGGCAAGAACCGTCGCCCCGGCAGATGTCTCGACAAGCCCTCCTTGGCCAATCACCGCATCATGGAAAAACTTGTTCGACGGCGCGTCGGCAATGTCGCCCGAAACGGAAAACTCGCCGTCAAGCGGCGCGGCAGAGGCAGAGAGCCCAAGTGCCGCCAGCCAGGCAGGCGATGCGTCCCGCAACGTTCCATAGCACAGAATCCTCCCTCCGGACGCAAGATGGGAAAGCAGAAGCCGTTCGGTTTCTCCTCCCGCAACAGGCGCAGGCGTCACGAGAATGCACTCGCGCATCGCCTCCCCTTGCACGGAACAGGCGGCGGCAAGATGAGCCGTCGTAACGGCACCGGAAAGCGGAAAGGCATGGTTGAGCGAACCGAGAATCGAAAGGTCGCCGCCATACGGAATGTCCAGACGCGGTTTGTCGCCGAAAACCATCTCGTCGTACTCGTCGAAGGGATAGACCCAGACAAGCGGCGGCGCGGCGTCCGGACGGAATGCGGCTGCACGCTTGAACAACGGAATGACCTCATCCGCAATCTCGGATACGACCTCTCCCCAAGAGCCGTCGACGCCCAGCTGAACGTCGGAGAAGGCTTTCGGAGAACCGTCCGGCGTAAAGGTGCACAACGAGCTATTGAGAAAGAGATCGTGCGGCGACCGGTTCCAGCGGTCGAACCACGGATTGTTGCAAAACCACTGGTCCGTCGTATAGTAGCGCAAAACCTGAATGTTTTCCGGGAACGGCGCATTCTGCGTAAGCGTCCCGACAAGAGCCAGCCCTTCGTTGCGCGTGAGCGCAGGCCATGGCGTGTTGGGCGGCGGTACGATTCCATACCGGTTTCCTTCGTACAGCACACGATAGGATATGGCATGGTTTACGAGATTCAGACCGACGGGAAAATCGGTGCCGCGACAATAGATCGGTAGCTCCGGACATTCTTTCCGGAGATGATCCCAAAAGGCGAGTATGCAATCGCGGACTTCCCGATTGCCGTCCGGCAGAAACGTGTCGCCGTCGAAAAATTGGCCGGTTCCGCCCGAGGCGTAGGGACTGCGCCCGAATCCAAACGAGTTGGACAACCAAAGGGCGTCGGCTCCGACGTCCGCAAACCATGCGCGTACCTGACGGCCGAAAAACTCGCCAAACGGCGTTCCTTCCGGAATCCCCTCCGGATAACCGGCATAATGGGCGGTATCGGCATGGAAATGCCCAATGGCGTCAATGCAGCGAATCTTCCCGCCCGTCGCGATATTCTTCAACAGAATTTCCGAATGGCGCTCGTAGCGGAACGGAGAATTGACGAATTCCGATCCGGGATCGAACGGCAGAATAAACGATAGCGGCTTGCCGAGAACAGACGCGCAGGCGCGACGCGCGGCGGCGATGATCCGCCGGATATCGCCGACACAGAGCTCAATCGGATGGTCCGTATAGAGAACCGGCTGCCGCGGCGGATTGCCGACAGGATGCGCAAAGCCTTGCCAATATGCCCACGAAACAGGTTGCTCCGATGTCCCGTCATACTGGAGAATGGATGTCCCATCGTCAAGCCAGAACAAGAGCGATACCAACTCGCAGTGCTTCAACAACTGACGATAGGTGCGGAAAAGCTCCGTGAAAAAATCCTGAAGATGATCGTCATCTTTGCGGAAGAGCGATTTCGGACTAAACTCGAGCGTTCCGCGCCGGTAGAGAGAATCGGCGGCAAGCGATACGGTAGGATAAGGCAAGGTCTTCATACGTTTGACTGTAGCACAGACATCCATTGTCCGCAAACTCCTTCAACAATGCAATTCCGCCAGACACATCCA
>JAEDLN010000269.1 GCA_016295275.1 Kiritimatiellia bacterium | reverse complement strand
CCGCGGCATGCAAAACTCTCAGCGTGTGCTACTTGCCAAGCCGCGCACCGCGCCGGTGGCGCGGCGGCGCGATGGGGACATCGCGCCCTACCGCCAAGCCGCGCGGGCGGTACGCGTGCCAATGGGACCGCGGCGAGGGCGCGCGGCGAAGGGGCGCTGGGTGCGGGGCGCTGGGCGCGGCGAAGGTGGGGATTATTGGGGGAGGGAATCGTCTCCCATTTCGTTTACTGGTTTGCCGCGGAGGCGATAGGAGTACATTCCGGAACCGACTGCGCGGGCTGCATTGCAGAGTTCTTCGTATGGGCGGTCGCAACCATCGACAAAACCGATTTGATAGGCTTCACCGTCGCCCCGGCCGACGAGCGGCTGATCGCGATATTGGAACCAGTGTGCACCCACGAGCATCGGATGGCAGAGTGCGCCTTGCATGAAGCGGGTGTAGGAGCGGGCGCGTTCTGTCTGGGAGGAGACGGGGCAGAGGGAGGCGCGGAACATACCGCGATCGAAGGTTCCAAAATGGAATTCGCCGATCAGGATCGGCCGTTCGGGGTGTTGCCCGTTCCAGATGGAAGCGGGAATGTTGAAAACGGAGTTTGCGTAGGTATTGACCGAAAGGATATCGCAGTATTTTGCGGCGGCATCCCAAAGGTGGCCCGGCTGACGGAAACCGACGAAGCGGCAACCGAGGTAGAGACGATTTGGAGCGATGGATTTGAGGGCCTCGCGAACGGTCCGGAAATAGATATCGTAGAGAACGGATTCGAATGCGATAGCATCTTCGCGGAAGCCGCGTCCCTTCGGGACGGATATCATGGATTTGAGTTCATTCCAGTCGGCGATTTTCAGATCCCAAGCGGCATTGAGAGCCTCTACGGTTTTGTATTTTTTGAAAGCGCGGCTAAGGAATTCGCGTTTGCTGCCGCATGTTTCGAAATCGGCGCCGATCATTTTGGCAGTGACATTCTTGAAACCGAGTTCGTTATCCACGAAGTATCCGATGCACATCGGATCGTCGACCGACTTTGCGAGGCAAGCCTCCTTTTCGAAGGCCTTTTTGACGGCTTGGAAGAATCGTTCCCGGAAATCGGGCGCATAGCAATCGTAGAAGACCCGGTCGGGCAGCATGGGAACGTCGCGGTTTCGTTCAAAAACACAAGCGGTATAGGGTTTTTGGCCGAGCAGCATGATTTCGCGCGCGCCCCAGTTTCCGATGGTATTGATACCCCAGGAGTCGAGGCGTCGGACGACGAATGGATAATAGTCTGCCAAGTAGTCGTCTTTTCCGAATTTCTTTTGCAGTGCCCAATGGGTAAAGGGGAGCATTCCATCGGCGGGAATCGGGGACTTGTACCAATTTGGATGGAGCGCGCCATTTGGCGTATCGGTATTATTCCGGACGACATCGATACCGGAGGAGAAGAAAAGATGTCCGTCCGGGGTTACCAAGAACCATTTTCCGTCGTATTTTTCGGTTCGAAAGGAACCGGTCGCATTGAGTTTCGGGCCGTTTGCCCAGCCGCCGAAACGATCCCACGAAGCGGGGGCGGGGCGGAGGGCGGCGCGTTCTCGAATCAGATCGTCCGGCAGTTCATCGCGGCTTTTGAGTTTTTCGGGCCATTCGGCGTGGATATTTTGACCGAATTCATCGATAAACGGGAAAAATCCCTGTTTTCGGACGATTCGGTTTTCATCGGGTTTTCCTTCGAGCCTCAGATTGGAGATTCGGACATCGGCGAGCCATTTGACGGAATCTTCGAACGGCCACTGCATTTTCAGTTCGATTTGGGAAATATGTTTCGTATCGATGACATAGATCGAGGGCGTACCGCGGTTGCGCGTGCGAGCGTCGTTGGAAGCGCGGGGGTCTTCCGGGGAAAGGTAGAGATCGGCGTGCGGCAAGAAAATCCGGAGAGTCTGTTTTTCGCCGGGATTGAGGGCGATTCCGGTATTGACGGCGCGGTTTTTCGTAAGGATGGCGGACGCATGGTCTCCGGAATCGGACGTATGTTCGCCGGAGGAGAGGTGGAGCGTAAGCCTCATTTGCCGATCGGGCGATAGGTTTTCGATATCCATGCAGAACCATTGGGCGCCGCTCAGATCGATTCCCGGTTCGCCGGGGCGGGGGACGATTCTCAGACCGGCGTCCCATTCGGCGGTTGCGGTACGGAGACGGTAGGAGTTGCCGGGTTCGAATTCCAGTTCGGCCTGATAGATTGCCTTGACCTGATTCCGGGAGAATGAAAGGGGGCGGACGTCAGGCGTTTCGGCGGGGAGAACGGGAGGAGGAAGCGCGTCCGAGGGGCTTTCGCCGGCGGTCGGGGCGGGCTGTTCGCATTCGGGTTCGCGTTGCATGGGCTGCGGTGTTTTTTCCGGTTGATCGAAGTACCCTTTTTTCTGCAATTGGACACAAGCGAAAATCAGGATAAACAACGCAAGAAGAATCAGGAAGAATTTCATATTCCGTTGAAAGAGAAAAAGGAAG
>JAEDLN010000268.1 GCA_016295275.1 Kiritimatiellia bacterium | reverse complement strand
CGCCGCTTTCGGATACAGCACATGGTCCGTACTCGCGATGACCCAAGCGCAACTCAATGGCGATTCCGACGCCGTCCTTGGCTATATGAACGAGCTTTATTTCGAGACGGCGGCGACAATCCTAACCCTGATCACCATCGGCAAAATGCTGGAGGCGCGCTCCAAGGGAAAGACGACGGACGCCCTAAGAGGCCTCATGAAACTGGCTCCCAAAACCGCTGCGATTCTGGAAAATGGCCAAGAGAGAACGGTTCCCGTCGAACAGGTGAAGAAAGGCGATGTATTTGTCGTCCGCCCCGGTGAAAACATCCCGGTCGACGGCGTCGTCGTAGAGGGCGAAAGCGCCGTGAACGAATCGGCTCTGACCGGAGAGAGCATCCCTGTCGACAAGTCGGTGGGCGATCCGGTTTCCGCCGCAACCATCAACCAATCCGGCTTTCTCAAATGCGAAGCCACCAGAGTGGGAGAGGACACGACCCTTTCGCAGATTATCCTGATGGTCGGCGATGCGGCAGCCACAAAAGCGCCAATCGCGAAAATCGCCGATCGGGTTTCCGGTATTTTCGTCCCCGTCGTTCTTTTGCTTGCGGGGATCACTCTCGTAATCTGGTTGCTGGCCGGTCAGACGATTGGATTCGCGCTCTCCCGCGCCATCGCCGTTCTGGTGATCAGTTGCCCATGCGCATTGGGCCTGGCGACACCCGTGGCAATCATGGTCGGCAACGGCATGGCTGCGAAAAACGGGATCCTGTTCAAAACGGCGCTTTCCTTGGAAAAAACCGGAAATGTGAAAATTGTGGCGCTGGATAAAACCGGCACGATAACCACCGGCGAACCAAAAGTGACCGATCTTGTTCCGATAGGAGAAATGAGCGAACGGGAACTTCTCACCCTCGCGTATGCATTGGAACAGAAGAGCGAGCATCCTCTCGCAAAAGCGATTCTGCAAAAGGCCGGGGAGCAAGGGCTGCGCGCCAACGAGGCTGCCGGATTCAAGGCTCTCCCCGGCAATGGTCTCACCGCCGAATGGAACGGCCATACGCTGGTTGGCGGCAGTTGTAGATTTGTCGGCGGACTGACAACGCTGCCCGAAAGCCTGACGCGCAAGGCGGAACAACTTGCGGAGGAAGGAAAGACTCCGCTGCTCTTTGCCTGCGACGGAAAGCCGGTCGGCTTGATCGCCGTCGCCGATTGTCTGAAGGAGGATAGCCGGCAGGCCGTATTGGAATTGCAGAATATGGGAATCGATGTGGTCCTGTTGACGGGTGACAACGAGCGTACGGCAAAAGCAATCGGGAAACAAGTCGGTGTCGACGAGGTTATCGCCGGTGTTCTCCCCGACGGGAAGGAAAATGTCATCCGTTCTCTCAAAGAAAAGGGTTTCGTCGCCATGGTGGGCGATGGGATCAACGACGCACCCGCCCTAACCAGAGCCGATATCGGCATTGCCATCGGAGCAGGCGCCGATATTGCCGTCGATGCGGCAGATGTCGTCCTGATCAAAAACCGCTTGCGTGATGTCCCGGCGGCAATCCGACTGAGCCGCGCCACCCTTCGAAACATTCATCAAAACCTCTTCTGGGCTTTCTCGTACAATGTCATCGGCATCCCCCTGGCGGCGGGCGTTTTGATTCCGCTTTTAGGCTGGCAACTGAATCCGATGTTTTGCGCAGCGGCCATGAGTCTTTCCAGCTTCCTGGTCGTAACCAACGCATTGCGACTGAACCTGTTCAATGCCCATGACACGCGAAAAGATAAGAAACGCAAAACAAAAGCGGCAAAAGACACGTCTGTCGAAATATGGACCAAAACACTGAAAATCGACGGAATGTCTTGCTGCCACTGTGAGGCCCGCGTCAAAAAAGCATTGGAAAATGTGGACGGCGTCACAAAAGCCGTCGTGAGCCATGAGCGCAAAACCGCAGTCGTAACACTCCATAAACCGGTTGACCCCGACCTTTTGAAACAGGTCGTCGAAAACGAGGATTATCAAGTACTCGATATTCGCTAAAACCCACCCCCGTTCCCGCGCGCGCACCGCCCGTGCCCCATGCCCACGCGCCCACGCCGCGCACCCCCGTGTACCGTTGCCGTGCACCATCCCTCGTGCGGCTTGGCGGTAGGGCGCGATGTCCCCATCGCGCCGCCACCGCCCGTGGGGCTCCCCACCCTCCCGGCTCGCGCCGTTCCACTCGCGGGGTTCGGGGGTGCCCCCGGTCGATGTCCCCGCCGTTCCCCTCGCCGCGCACCCTCCCTCGTGTGGCTTGGCGGTAGGGCGCGATGTCCCCATCGCGCCGCCGCGCCATCGGCTCGGTGCGCGGCTTGGCATCGTGCACACGCTGAGAGTTTTGCATGCCGCGGCTCTGTCCACGGCACGGTGTGCGGCAGGGCCGCGCACCCGGCGCGATGTCATGATCGCGCCGCCATTACCCGGGCGCATTACGCGGCAATAATCGCACGGCCACGGGACGATGCGGCGCGATGGGGACATCGCGCCCTACCGCCATT
>JAEDLN010000049.1 GCA_016295275.1 Kiritimatiellia bacterium | reverse complement strand
CGTTCCCCATGGCGCGGTCCAATTCCGCGCACGCCATTACGCATGCGCATTACCTGTGGTGGGCGCGGGCGGGGGCATGCGGATGGAATTGCAGGCATGGCGCCGGTCGGGATTACTCGGTCAGCGTCACCTCGCCCACAAGTTGTTTATCCTTTGGCTTTTCGAGCCGGAGCGTCAGCACCTGCATTTTTTCCGTTGCGGTGGCCCAGTCGGTATAGACCGTAGCCTGAACCGTAGTTGGGCCGGTCAGGGCAGTCTGATGCGAAGCGAAGTAATTCGACAAAATCTTGTAGACGCCCTTTTCGAGGTCTTTTTTGAGGTATTCCTCCGGACCGTATCCGGTTGTTACGTCTCCCGAGAGAAACCCGCCCTCGGCCGTACGGCTGTTGCCGAAGTAGCATTCTTCGCCGTTCGGCTCGAGCACATGCAAGTCGATATCGGTTTCATCGGCGTCCCAGGTCATGACGATGCGGAGTTTGACCGGAAGGTTGCGGCGATAGGCCTCGTCCAGTTCGGGCGCGACAAAACCGTCAATCCTGTTCTTGTTTGTCTCGCACCACGCCAGCAGTCCGTTCAGGTCTTCGAGTGCGAACACGCAGACTTGCAGATCGTCTGCGCGAAGAGACGCTCGCCGGAGGGGATCCGCGAATGCGGCCGTTTTGAGGAGGGCTGCCGCTTCGGAGAGGTCTGCTCCGGCGCCGGACCGATCTCCGGCTGCGCTTTTCCGCTTGCCGCGCTCGGTCAGAACCGTCGCCAGATCGCGCCAGCTTTGTCCTTCCTCGCCACGCATTTCCTTTACATGCCGGAAAGTCCGCACGGCCGCATTGCAGAGATTCAGGTCTCCCGTGCGGCAAGCCTCTTCTCGCAAGCGCCATCCCATCGTGCGCCAGAGCGGCGCGCTTTCGAGTTTGAATTCGGCGAGATTCGAAAGGATTCGCAGTGCGCGCGCAGCGTTTCCGGAGCGGAAGAACCATCCGGCGACATCGAGATAGAATGCCGGGGAATCGCGATAGGTCTTTCGTTCGGACAGATAGGCGGCGTATGCGGCATCATTTCCGCCATCGGCTGCGGCTTTTTCGATGACCTCGAGATACGGCGTTTTCGGATCCCATGCCTTGAGCGCAACCATCGGCGAGGAGGAGCGCGTCGCGGGGGGCTCGGCGTTGTCCGGATCGAGGTTTTCGGAAGGTCCCGCTTCCAGAACCATTTCCGTCTGGATAGCGGGGGGCTCGGCGTTGTCCGGATCGAGGGTTGCGGAAGGTGCCGCTTTCAGAACCATTTCCGTTTCGATAGCGGGGGACTCGGCATTGTCCGGCTCGAGGGTTTCGGAAGGTGCCGCATCCTCCACCATTTCCGGCTCGATGGCGGCTTCTCGGAAATCCTCGTTGGCAGCCTCCGATCGTGGCATGGCGCCGGACGCAACGGTCTCAAACAGACCGCTCTTGGGTGTTTTGGGGCTCGGTTTTGGGTTCTTCCACCATTTGACGCGTTCCTGCCAAATGCTCAGCAATTGCGCTTCATGCTCGGCTTGCGACTTTTTTGCGTCGATCGGATCATCCTCGGCGGCGCGTCGTTTGACCCATTCGGCATGGATCGACAATTCCGGAGAAGGCTCGATTTTATGTTCGAGATATTGTTCGAGCGTTTCAAGAACCAGGAGCGACATACCCGGACCGGCCACGCCGTATTTGCGGCAGCTCGGCAGATCCTTCGCATTGCGAGCCGTCCATACCGTTGCCAGTATTTTGGCGGGTATGGCCTTATCCCTCATGGCATCCGCTTCGGCCGGCGCAAGTTTTTCGACCTCGACGAGATGGCTTGAAGTATCGAGTTCATCCGTAAAAACAAGGCGTTCTTCGCCGATGCAAAGCGCCAGTGCCGCATCAAGATCGGCCGCGCCGTCATAGACGACGGCGTCGATTGCCTTGAGCAAGTCGGTTTTTCGGGTAAACGTGCGCGGCGCATCGGGAACATTGGAATAGGCGATCAGTTTCCAAAGACCCGTATCGGGCAGTCGTTCCTCAAGCCGGCGCCGATCGTCGGCGACCTTTCCTTCGCGCGAAAGCGAAGCATCCCATAGGATGATTCCCTCGGCGAAAACCTTCTTTTCGATGAAGGCCTCACCTATCCGGGCGCGGTAGACTTCATTGCCGTCCCGCTCGTAGACGGTTCCCACGGCGTCTTTTCCGGCGTTCTTTTTAGGCGCGATATAGTCCACCTCCGCCCGCCGCGGCTTTCCGGGATCGAGCGGGAAAATGCGCGTTTTCCAAACATTTCCTTTGACGTGTTCGACCAAGCCCGGATCGACCCGTTTGCGGGTTTCGTTTTCGAACGCAACGCGCGCCGTTTCCTTATCGCAAACGGCGGCGGGCGTCATTTCGCCGTTCACCTCGAGCCGATAGCCGCAAACGACCGCGTCCTCGGGAATCGGAAATTCGAATTCACCGGCAATGCTCCTGCCATTCGGATTGGTGAAGACGAACGAAGCTGACACGCGTACGAAGAGCGCATTTTCCTCGAGCGTCCGTTCGGACATTTCGACTTGCACGGGTTTTTCGTTTTCGCGCGGATCGCCGATCCGGACGAGGGGAGCGGGAATGGGGGCAACCGTATCGACGATTGCGGGCATTTGCCCCTTCGCACAAAGAATAAACGAACAAAAGAAGAGAATTGATTTCAGTCGCATGGCAGTACTCATAGAGACGCGGGAAATTTCTGTGCGGTTGCAAGGATCGTGGAAGACGCTTATGGTCTTTATTTTTTTTCCGCAAAAACCATCATAAGGCAAGCCATTTGTTCCGTCAATCGAGTCACTTGTTTTGTGCAGCCGCGACAAAAATCCGATGGCATGATTCTCTTTCGCAACGGTTTTGCTATGATTACGGGCATGGAACTTATTGCCAGCTTTCAAATTGACCACACCCGGATTCGGCCCGGCATCTACGTTTCCCGCGTAGATTCGATCGGCGGGGATTTTGCAACGACGTTCGACGTCCGCATGAAGCGTCCGAACGCCGAACCGGCGGTTCATCCCAACGCATTGCACACGATCGAGCATATTGTGGCCACGTTTTTGCGCAACGATCCCGTCTGGAAGGATCGAATCGTCTATTGGGGTCCGATGGGTTGTCTGACGGGAAATTATCTCATTGTCAAAGGGCGACCTTCGCCGCAGGAGATTTGTCCGCTTGTGATTGCGGCGTTCGAGAGTCTGCGCGATTGGGAAGGGGAGGTTCCGGGAGCGACGGCGGAGAATTGCGGCAATTATCTCCTTCACGATTTGGCAATGGCCAAATACGAAGCCGCGCGCTTTGCGGAAACGCTCAAGACGAATCCGTGTTTCGAGTATCCGCTTACGCCCGGCAACCAGACCGTTTGACGTGCGGCTGGGCAGGGTTTGGCAAGACGCGATCGAAGGACGTCGACAGACGGCTTTCGGCGTCTTGCCGAACCGTTTTTCCGATGGCGGGAGCAAACTGCGACAGGCGGGGAGATGCGATGCATTCAGCAGATTCATCTCTCCTTCCTTATTTGTGTATTTTTTGCTTTCCATTTGTAAAGAAATATTGCACCATTAAGGCGCTCCGGCGATTTTATCGTAGAAGCCCCACATCGAACGGGTTTGTTCGATATCAACCCTACAAACAAAGTACGAACATGAAAAAAAATCTCATCGCAACCGTCGCAGTGACGGCAGGCATGCTTGCCGCCTCTGCTCCTGCAGCCACGGTTGACTTTGGCGTTGATGTCAAGAATGCCTATGTCGCATCCGGTGTGACATGCAACAACAGCGCCGTCGCTCAGCCCTGGATTGGTATCGGTGATCTGAAGGTCGGTGACGTTTCCCTTCCGCTTTCCTTGGGCGTTTGGGGAAACATTGATCTCGGCAAATATACCGCCGATCCCACGCTGAAGAGCGGTCGTTTCTCCGAAATCGATTTCAACATCGATCTCGACCTTGCGGCGGCCTTTGGTCTGGACGAAAATCTGACTCTCATGATTGGCTATCTCGAATACGATTATCCGCGTTCCGGTTCCGATCAGGACAATGTGTTCGTCGCGAAGGTCGGCTATGACTTTGGCTTTGTCAACACCTATGTCATTTCCAAGTATCGCTTTGGCGGTTCTTCGGAAGGCAAGTGGGAAATCTTCGCAGGCGCCGGCAAGGATCTCACCTTGGCCACCATCGCCGACACGGATCTCTCCCTTGGTCTCAACGCCGAAGTCCTCTACACGGACAACAACATCGATGGAGCGCCCCACGAGCACGGATTCACCTGCGCCGATCTCTCTGCCTCTCTCGGCTACGGCATTGGCTACGTGAAGGCCGAATACATCGCCCGCATGGAAGATTCCATGCTTCCGACTGGCGATTTCGGCTATGACGTCAAGTGGATCTTCTCCGCTGGTGTCGCCTACACCTTCTAAATTGACATCGCGCAAAGCAATTCGTTAAAAAAAAGCACCCTCGCTTCTGCGGGGGTGCTTTTTTTCGTTCTACAGGACATGCGTTTCATCCGGCGGGCTTCTCTCCGGTGCAATGGTCCGGCGGGGTGTGGCGTGGCGATCGCCGTGGCGGTCTGCCATTGCGGGGAGCATGGGATGGAAGCGCTGCCGCAAATTGCGTACCGGCGGGTATGGCATTGCGCCTTCGAGCAAACCGTCAGGCGTGCGATTGCCGCGTTTGGCTTTCCGCCGTGCATTTTGCGCACAGTCCGTTCAGCATGACCAAGCATTCCGAAACATGGAAGCCTTCCGGAATCCGGCATCCGGGAGGCGCTTTCTTCCAATCTCCGGATTCCATATCGTAGATTTCCCCGCATTTTTCGCAACGGAAATGCGCATGCGGTTTCAGATCTGCGTCGAATCTCATCCCTGCCGCGTCATTGCATGGCACCATTCGGACAAGGCCATGCTCGCAAAAAAGGCGGAGCGTACTGTAGACCGTCGTAAGCGACAGGGTCGGAAGTTTTTCCCGGAGGTTTTGGTAAACCGTATCGGCGAACGGATGTCCGCGATCCGATTGGACGAACTCCAGGATTGCAATCCGTTGCATGGTGACCGGAATGCCGTGCGCCGTCAAAAGGGCGCGAAGCGACTGTCTGTTCGCTTTCATGTCTGCGTAGTTCGGATTGCGGAAGAAGAAAAAGAAACCCGCCGGTACGTCCGCTTGGAACGGACCGGCGGACGGGCTGTTTTCAGTCGTCTCTCCGCCATGCGGGAGACGCCGAAAACGGGAGCGCCTTAGAACCAGCGCTGGAGGAGACCGGCAAAGCCCTTGCCGTGGCGGGCTTCGTCCTTGGCCATTTCATGAACGGTGTCGTGGACGGCATCGTAGCCAAGTTCCTTGGCGAGCTTGGCCAGTTCGAGTTTGCCTTCGCAGGCACCGGTCTCGGCTTCCGTGCGGAGCTCGAGATTCTTCTTCGTGCAAGGCGTAACGACCTCGCCGAGAAGTTCGGCAAACTTGGCGGCGTGTTCGGCTTCTTCGAAGGCATAGCGCTTGAAGGCTTCGGCGACTTCGGGATAGCCGTCGCGCTCGGCCTGGCGCGACATGGCCAGATACATGCCAACCTCGGTGCATTCGCCCATGAAGTTGTCACGGAGACCCTGGACGACACGCTCGTCGAGACCCTTGGCGGAGCCGACGACATGTTCGCAAGCCATCATCGGGAGATCAAGCTTGCCTTTTCCGGGGGCGGAAGCAGCGGGCTTGTCGGCCTTGGGAGCTTCTTCGACTTTGACAAACTTTTCCTTGGCGGCCTTGCACTGGGGGCACTGAGCGGGAGCTTCGTCGCCTTCGTAGACATAACCGCAAACAGAGCAACGGAATTTCATAGTGTTTTTCCTTATGGTAGAACCGGCGTAGCCGGATGTTTGTTCTTTAAAACTCGATGGAGTTGACCTAAGAACGAAATCTAACTCTATCGTTCATTTGTAATGATTTCAATTCTCTTTTCCGACTTTTCTCATTTCTCGACGAAAACTTGCGTATGGAGCAGATTTTCGCAATCCTTTCGGAGGAAAAAGAATATGTCGAGATACTCCGCTTACAGGCGGAGAGGAAGCAGGCGTGTCAGCATTCGCGTTTCCAGTCGAATTCGAGCGTATCCAGCAGTGCATGTGCGATGACGTTGGCGCCCGGAATATTCGGATGGACGCGATCCCAGGTGATGTAGTTGGCGTTGCAGTGTTTGAGAACGCGATCGACACGGCTTTGGACGTCGCAGAACAGCACCTTTTCCTGTGCGCTGACCTCTCGGACGATTTGGCCGTATTCGCGCATACGGGCGCTCATGGCATCCGTGAGGCTAGACTCCCAATAGACGGGCGTCATGAGAATGATATTGGAGGTCACCGTCTTTGACAGCCGGACGATTTTGATCAGATTTTCGCGATATTCTTCCGGCAGGACGCTGTTTTCCGGGATTTGCGGCGTATCGAATTGCCGCCAGACGTCGTTGGCACCGATCATGACCGAGAGATAATCCGGTTTCAGGGAAAGGATATCCCTTTCGAGCCGATTCAGCAGGTCGCGCGACGTATTTCCGCTATATCCCATGTTGACGACATTGATGAAGAAGTCGGGATAGACCGAGGTCAGAAGACCCTGAATGACATTTGGATATCCGGTTCCGTGCGGATTGAACAGTCCCTGTCCGATCGGTTGGGTACGGCCCATATCCGTGACAGAATCTCCGGCAAGGACGAATTTAGAATGCGGTAGAATAATCATAATCGTCAGATAGATGAATAGGTTGCTTAGGAAGACAAAAGGACAAGGACAGATTCTGTTAGGCTAAGAAAGAGCCTTGGAAAGAGCGATTTCCAGAACGGAAGCGGGATCGACGGAAGAGGAGGTCAGCGTTTCATGGCACGTAAAGAGGGCTCTGCGCGCGTCCTGGGCCTGCCGGGAAGACCAGAGTCTTGCCTGTGCCAGGATCCGGTTTTTGGCAAAACCGAATTTATTGAGCGGATCGGCGGCGGCGATATCCCGCACGGCGGCCTGATCTTCGGCGGAAAGATTCTGAGCCCAAGCGCTTCCGGACGAAGCGAGCAATCCTTTTTCGCGTGCGTCTGCGAGCAGGCAGATATCCGCAATCCGTCCTTCAAGGACGATAATCAGCATGATCGGTGCGGCCTTGAGGCGTATCAGGTCATGCAAAATCCGGATTGAGTCCGTCAGATTTCGGGTTCCGAAAGCGTCTGCGAGATCCCAAGCTTCGCCGTCGCAATGCAAGGTGCAGATTGCGCTGACATCGGCCGGGGTCGGCTCTTTTCCGTTCGTGTAGGTAAAGAGTTTGGCGCATTCGTTTTTGAGCGTACTGCCGTCTGTTCCGACACGATCCACAAGGACCTGCACGGCTTCCGCGCCGATTGTGAAGCCCATTTGCTCTGCAAAACGTCCCACCAGCTTGCGGGCGCTATTGGTGTCGCCGCCGAGCGTTTCGATGATTTCCGCGCGTTTTTCCTTTGCCATTGCCTGGAAGCTCTTGTAGAGCGCCGAGTTCTTGGCAAGGGACGTACTGGAAATCAAAAGCGTGACA
Organism: Kiritimatiellia bacterium; assembly: GCA_016295275.1. Classification (GTDB taxonomy): domain Bacteria; phylum Verrucomicrobiota; class Kiritimatiellia; order RFP12; family UBA3636; genus JAEDLN01. The sequence goes on along the minus strand of JAEDLN010000049.1, from coordinate 4,795 downwards.
CCGGCCGGCAACCCTTTTTCCCGTAGCGAGGTCCGAAACGTTTCGATGGCGTCGTGGACGGTCTGGGATTTGGAAAGGCGATCGGTCCCTGCGGAGAAATTCAGGCCCCTCAGCCAAACGACCTTATCCGTTGCAAAAAAGCTGGTCTGCAAAAAGGCCTGTTGCGCCGTTTGGAGAGCGATGACGGCGTCATCCGCCTTATCGACGGACGCCTGGATCGTTTCCAGGGAAAAATCTCCCGATTGGGCATTGGGCAGCAGTTCGCGAAGCAGGTTTTGCACCTGTTCTTCGACCAAAAAGCCGTCTGTTCCGAAAACAAGAATCATTTGCGGGTGAGCCATTAACCACCTCCCCGGGTTTGTCCCGCGCCGCGGACCACGAATTTCAAGCTCGTGAGCGCCTCCAGTCCGATGGGGCCGCGAACGTCCAGCTTATCCGTTGAAATACCGATATCCGCCCCCATTCCGAATTCGCTTCCGTTTGTAAAGCAGGTCGAAGCGTTTGCGTAGACGACAGCCGAGTCCACGCCGGAAAAGAAGAGTTGCTTAGCCGTCTCCGATCCGGTCACGATCGTATCGGAGAGAGCCGAACCATTTGTATTGATTCGTTCGATTGCCTCCTCTTCGCTATCGACGATTCCGATTGCGAGTTCCGTCTTTTCCAATGACGGGTTGGTAAAATCGGCGGGTTCCGCCGGTGTTGCGTCCGGCAGAAACGCTTTCGCTCTTGCGTCGGCCTTGAGATGAAGCCCGTGTTGCGTCGCGGCGGTTTGGAATACCTCCAGGAAGCGAGATGCGATATCGCGGTGGACCAGAACGACGGAAGCCGACGTGCAAGAATCTGGCAGGTAGCAGCGCGAGGCGATCGTCACCTGAACCGCCATTGTCAAATCCGTTTCGACGATTTTGTTTTCCGTGCCCTCGAGGTGGTTGCAATCGACATAGACATGGCAAAGCCGGCCGCATCGTTTGAACACGGGAATGCGCGCATATTGGGAGACCTCCGCGACAAAATCCTGCGAGCCGCGCAAAATAGCCAGATCGTACGAGCGATCCAGAGACGTCAGATATCGGCAAGCCTCCAAGTGGCTTGCTTCGGAGAGCAGTTGGATGGCGTCTTTCGGGAAGCCCGGAAGTTCCTCGCAGGCCTTCACGACGCGCTCGAATGCGCGAACGGTTCGAGTTCCTTCCGTATCCGTTGCGAACACCATGACATTGTTGGTTTTGAAGCACATTGCGACCGTCAGCGGGAAGACGAAGGGGCGCGATTCGCAGCAAACGCAAATGACGCCGACGGGGACGCGGATACGCCGGATATCGAGCCGGTTGGGGCGCACCCAGCTGGAGGCCGTCTGCCCCACGATATCCGCGATTGCGGCGACATCGCGAATCCGCCGGAGCATTCGATCGAATTGGTTTTCGGAAATCGCCAAACGGTCCAGGAGTCTCTGTGGCCGTCCCAGCTCTCGCGCATGTTGCAAATCTTCGGCATTTGCGGAAAGGATTTCCGCGCGTGCGGCCTTGAGTTTATCCGCAAACGCATCGAGAAAATCGCGTTTTTGCGAGCTTGTCAAGAGAACGGTTTTCCGGTAGGCGGCCACCGCGCGGGCGGTAATGGCATCTAATGCGTCCTTATCCATAACGATGTGGTTCGATTCCAGTTTCGGGTCTTCGCCGGCCGTACACGGGTTAGAGCGGGGCTGCGGCGAAGAGCGTTCCTTCGTCTTCGCCGGCGTAAATGCGTGTCAGAACGTCTTTGCGGCATCCATCGGCGATGACGACATTGCAGCCGGCCTGCATGCATGCTTTGGCGCACTTGAGTTTGCTGTCCATGCCACCCTTGGAGATAGCGCCTGCATCCGGGGGGCGAACCAAGGCCGTAATCGTACGGTCGATTTTTTCGACAAACGGAATTCTTTCCGTGCCGGTTCCGTTTTCGCGCGGGCGGCGCAGGCCGTCCACGGCGGACAGCATCACGAGCAAGTCGGAACGCGTTTGGAGGGCAATCAGCGAAGCCAGATGATCGTTATCTCCCAGGGTCATGAATGCCTTGACTTCTTCATCGGCGACGACGTCGTTTTCGTTGACAATCGGAACGACCCCATGGCGGAGCAAATCGTCCATTGTGCGGCGCATATTGGCGACGGAGAGCTTCCGGACGAAATCATCGTGCGTCAGCAAGACCTGTCCGATGGTAATGCCTTCTTTTGCGAATGCATCGTGGTACAGCCGCATCAGTCGAACCTGGCCGACGGCGGCGCACATTTGCAGATCGGGCACCGCATCGGGGCGTTCTGCCATTTCGAAAGCGCGCATTCCGGCGGCAATGGCGCCTGAACTGACCAGCACGACTTGAACCTTATTGCGGCAAAGTACGGCGATCTGACGGGCCAATCGGCGGATGCAGGCGGCGTCCGGTTCGCCTTTCGCATTTACAAGGACCTTGCTTCCGACCTTTACGACGATACGACGCGATTCGGAGAGCGACTGGCGGAAACGGGTTCCAAAAGAAAAGGACGACTTGTTTTTCATGGAAGGAAAATGGAATCAAATAGAGAAACGGCAAGAGGGAGAGGATTCGACACAAACAGGGAAGAGACGGCGGAAGGAAGCGCGGCGGGATGTCCGGCATTCCGCGTCGCCCGACCTCTCAGTCCGGGCTGCTGTTTGCCCCCGCAATACCGAGTTTCTTGATGAGGCGCTGCAAATAGGCGCGTTCGATTCCCGCCTCGCGTGCGGTTTTCGATACATTTCCGCCGTTACGCTGCAGCAATGCGGAAAAATACCGGCGCTCGAAGGAATCGACCAGTTTCTGTTTTTCTTCTTTGAAACTGGCCGGAGGCGTTTCCCCGTTGGGGTCCGCCGATCCGATTTCCCACGGCAGATAACCGGTTTCGCCGAATCCCGATTCCCGTGCCCGGCGCAGGCCCAGACGGCCTTGGGCGAGAGCCTGCCCCAAATCGACGGGGCGGCGGGGCGAGTAGAATGCGCGATCGACCAGGTTGCGGAGCTCCCGGACATTTCCCGGCCACGGGTAGTGAAGGAGCGGTTCGGAAGCGCTCCTCAGATCGCCCAAATCCGTTTCCAGATTTGCACTGTGAAGACGTTTGGCAAACACCTCAACCAGCAGCGGAATGTCTTCCAGCCGACGGCGCAGCGGCGGCAATTCGATGGAAACGACCGATAGGCGATAGAAGAGATCTTCCCGGAAACGACCTGCATTGACCTCTTCATCCAAGCGTTTGTTTGTTGCGCAGAGGATGCGGACATCCACCTTCCGGACATCGTTGCTTCCGACCCGGCGAACTTCCCGCCGCTCCAGAACGCGCAGCAGTTTCGGCTGTAAATCCGATGGCAAATCGCCGATTTCATCGAGAAAGACCGTTCCGCCGTCCGCTTCCTCGAATGCGCCCACACGGTCGTGTGCTGCACCTGTGAAGGCGCCGCGGACATGTCCGAACAGTTCGCTCTCGATCAGTTCCCGCGACAATGAGGCGCAATCGATGACGATAAAAGGCTTTGCCGCCCGCGGGCTGTGCCGGTGGATTTCTTCGGCCAGCACCTCTTTCCCGGTACCCGTTTCGCCGGTCAGCATGACGGTGGCATCGGTCGGTGCATACGTTTCGGCGACATGGAAAACGCGTCGCATTGCCGGCGAACGGCCGACCAGCACGCCGAAGCTCTCGGAATCGCTCTGTTCGAGCGGGCGCGATTCGTCCAGCGGATCGAACTGCAGCCGCGCATTGCCCAGTTGCAAATCCGCGCCTTGCGTCAGGTAGGCGTGCGAAATCCGGATGCCATTGACAAAGGTGCCGTTTGTGCTGCCCAGATCCTCGATGTAGTATCCGCGATTCGGATCGACCCCGATGCGGCAATGCCGCCGGGATACCGACTTGTCGGATAGCTGCAAATCGCATCCCATTGCCGATCCGATGCAAAACGAGTCCTTTGAAACCGGAATCTGTTTACCCGTTTCCGTCAACAGCAAGACAACCTTGCGAATACGCGCCGGACGTCCCGTCTCGGTATCCGAGGGCGGTACAAGAAGCGTTCTGGAAGAGTTGATATCCATGGTCAATTCGATCGTTGCGGCAGTTGCCGGACTCCGGCAGGCAGGTCAGGAAAGATCGGTTTAGGGTTCGTATGCTCCCAAAACTTCGCCGATATACTGGATGTGGAAATCTCCGGTCGGATAATTTGCTTCGGCGATCTGTTTATCCAAAAACGAATCGGCCGTCATCGGCTGGCGGAACAGCTTGCGGCATTCCAGCACGAGCGAGGCTTCCCGGAATGCCGGTGCCGCGACTGTCGGCGCCGCCATGGGGGTCAATCCGGCCGCAGCGACCTTGTCGCCGTCGCGTCCGCTATGCGTTCCGAGATATTGCAGAGCCGTGCGGTTTTCCGCCGGAAACGCCGAAAGGGTAAAGGTATCGGATTCGTCCAGAAATTCGCGCGTATACCGTTGGGGGCGGATCACGATCTGGGCGACGGGCTTTGACCACATGGTACCCAGAAAACCCCATGAAACCGTCATGGCATTCCAGCGGTTGGAAGCGAAATCGCCGGCACTTACGAGGAACCATCCGGTGTCGAAAATGGAAAACGGCCGAGCCGTCCATTGGGGCAAAGCAATCTTTTTCATAATTTGGCGATATTCTACTAGAGCGATTCCATGAAGTCCAGCCGATACGGAAACGATTGCGGATTTACGGCGCGGTGGCGAGCCGGGAGGGTGGGGAGCCCCCACGGGCGATGGCGGCCGACCATCGCGCCGCCCGGGTAATGCGCGTGCCCCG
>JAEDLN010000267.1 GCA_016295275.1 Kiritimatiellia bacterium | reverse complement strand
GGTGCGCACCGCCCGTGCGCCGTGGTATGGTGCCGCGGCTTTGCCGCGGGTGAGGGGAACCGGACGCCGCGCCCTGCGCGGCTATTGGGGGCGCACGGAGACGCCCCCGGCAAAACTCTCAGCGTGTGCTACCGCCATTACGCACGCGCCATTCGCCCGCGCATTACCCGGGCGGCGCGAGCCGGGGGGGGGCGGCGGCCAAGCATTGCGCCCTACCGCCATTACACACGTGCGTCACGTTGTGCGGTCCCGTAGCTTATACAGAAGGGGCTGACCTTTTTTCAACAAATCGATTGCGGCGGGGCGAATGTTCTTGTATCATGTCAAATAGTCATCGATTGATGGCTGTTGATCCAATGAATCTTTCATTTCCCATAAACGTCATAACGAAGTAGGAATCCTATGATCGTCCAAACACCCCCGATGGGTTGGAATACCTGGAATACGTTCGGTGAACATATCAACGAACAGCTGATCCGCGAATCGGTAGACACGTTTGTAAAGCTCGGTCTCCGCGAGGCCGGTTATCAGTATGTTGTCATCGATGACTGCTGGAGCGAGCGCGAGCGCGATTCCAAGACGAATGAAATCGTACCGTCCAAGGAAAAATTTCCGAACGGCATGAAGGCCGTGGGGGATTATATCCATGAAAACGGGTTGAAATTCGGCATGTACTCCTGTGCGGGTGTCCGCACCTGTGCCAATTATCCGGGCAGTTTCGGACATGAGTTCCTGGATGCACGGACGTTTGCCCGCTGGGGTGTCGATTTTCTGAAGTACGACTATTGCCTGAAGGCGTTTTCCGACAAGGCTCCCTACCTGTACCGGCGGATGGGTCAGGCGCTTCGCACATGCGGGCGCGATATTCTCTTTTCCGCCTGCAACTGGGGTGTCGAGGATGTCTGGTCGTGGATTCGCACGACGGGCGCCTCCATGTATCGTTCCACGGGCGATATTTTCGACAATTTCGAGTCGATGAAGAACATTGCTTTGGGGCAGCTTCCCAAGATGTGTTATTCCGCTCCGAACTGCTTCAACGACATGGACATGCTGACCGTCGGCATGTTCGGAAACGGAAATGTCGGCTCTTCGGGATGTTCCTATGAGGAGTATGTGATGCAGTTTTCGGCTTGGTGTCTGTGGGGAGCGCCTATCATGTTGGGATGCGATCTGCGGAAGATGACGCCGGAAATCGTCAAGCTCGTGACGAATCGCGATTTGATTGCCATCAATCAGGATCCGCTCGTGGCGCAGCCGTATTGCATCGAGCCGGGCGCAATGGGAAGCGATCTCGTCAATGTTGCCCGCATTCTCGAAGGCGGCGATCTTGCCATCGGTCTGTTCAACTTCTCCGATAACGACCGCCATACGACGGTTTTGCTCGAGTGGCTCGGTCTTCCGTACGAGTCGAAGATTCGTTTGGAAATGCGCGATCTGATTTCGGGCGAGAGCATGATGAGCGGGCGCGATGAATTCTCGGTCCGGATTCCGAGGCATTCGGTTCGCATGTTCCGGTGCAAGCTTGTGCCTGCCGTATAAGCTGCCAAGATGCCTGTTTGCAAAGCTTGCGGCGGAGGGGTCGACTCCGTCGCATTGGGCTTGAACTACAAGATCGTATCCCGCGAAGCGGTGGACTTTCTCTGTTTGCATTGCCTGGCCGAAACCTTCCGGACGACGGAATCGGCTTTGCTGGTGGCTGCGGAGCGGTTTCACCGCGCGGGATGCAGATTCTTTCCGGATCCGATTGTTCTCCCCGGCGAAGCTTCGACGGAAGCCGGCGTTTCTTCGGACTCGGAAAGACCTGCTGAGTGGCTTTCCGGTTTGCGGCAGTGAAGGACCGGGTCGACGATGACCATTGATGAAGCATTTGAGCGATTGGGACGCTCGCCGTTCCGGAGCCGTTTCAAATTGACGGCAAAGGATCTTGCCTATATCGATCGTGTCGGCTTAGCGACGATTGAGCGTCATGCCGCCGATTTTGTGAGGGAGAAGCTTGCCGCGGCCATTCCCGCGCATGACGGCAAGCAAACGCCGATGCACGGTCATCCCGTATTCAAAGCCATGCATGCGACGGCCACCTGTTGTCGCGGTTGCATGGCCAAATGGTGGCGTGTTCCCCAAGGGACACCCCTTTCGGAAACCCAGCAGGCAAAAATCGTAGGGTTTCTGATGGCGTGGATTGACCGGAATCTGCCGTCCCGCGACAAAGCGCAGTGAGAGTGTGGGGGGTGGCGAGCCGCCACGGGCGATGGTGGCCGACCATCGTGCAGTAATGTGTGTGGGTAATGCGCGTGCGAATTTCGCGGGTGTAATGGCGGTAGGGCGCGATGTCCCCATCGCGCCGCCCGGGTAATGCGCGTGGCGAATTTTGCGGGTGTAATGGTGGTGGGTAATGGCGGTAGGGCGCGAGCCGGGAGACCCGGCGGCCGACCATCGCGCCGCCCGGGTAATGCGCGTGCGAATTTCGCGGGTGTAATGGCAGTGGGTAATGGCGGTAGGGCGCGAGCCGGGAGACCCGGCGGCCGACCATCGCGCC
>JAEDLN010000048.1 GCA_016295275.1 Kiritimatiellia bacterium | reverse complement strand
AGCACAAAGAGCGACGGGACGGGATGTATAGGAACACAAAGGCCAGAAGCCCCGGCAGCCAGAGGCGAGCCACCGCGGGGTGGCGAGCCGCCACGGGCAGAGGGGGTGGCGAACCGCCACGGGTAATGGGGGGCACGGGCAGTGGCGAACCCCCACAGGCAATGGGGAGGTCCCGGCAGTCGGGTGGGGATGGTGTGCGGTTTAGGCGAGGTCTTTTGGCGCGGCGAAGAATGCGCGCATATCGGCGAGGAGGGAATCTGGATCCTTGTATTCCCGCAAATCGGGCGGCAGTTCGTTGCGGAACCGGGAGCCGTAGTTTTTGCCGCCTTTTCGGATACGGGTATCGGCGATGATGAAGACGCCACGATCCTCCTTGTGGCGAATCAGACGTCCAAAGCCCTGGCGGAATTTGACGAGGGCCGATGGAACCGAGTAGTAAGGGAATGAGGCGCCCCGGCCCTTTTGGGCATCGATGGCCTCGCAACGGGCGGCAATAAGCGGATCGTTCGGCGAGGGGAACGGAAGTTTTGCAATGACCAGACAACTCAAGGCATCGCCGATCAGATCGACGCCTTCCCAGAAACTATCGGTTCCGAGAAGGACGGAAGGGCGTTCGCCGGTGCGAAATTGCTCCGTAATCGATTCGCGGGAGCGTCCGTCTCCCTGGCAGAGCACTTCGATTCCGGCGTCTTTCAGCAAGACTTGCAGGGCATCCGCGGCGGCATTCATCATCCGGTAGCTCGTAAAGAGAACGAGAGTACGGCCATTTGTGATGCGGACCGTTTCGTTCAGAAGGCCGCAGAACGATGAGAGGAAGGTCTGATCGACGGCGGATTCGCTGCCGTTTTGTTCCGGAAGGAAGACGGGGAGGGCGGCGAGACATTGTTTTTCGAACTGGAACGGAGAACCCAGACGACGTTCCCGGATGGAATCGGGGTCCAGCATTGCGAAACCGAGCCGTTCGCCGAGAAAAGCGGTTTTTCCGCCTACGCTCATCGTGGCGCTGCAGAGCACCACGCAGTCGCGTTTTGAGAAGACCTTCGAGACCAATTGGTTGGCCACCTCGATGGGGGCGGCATGAAGCCCTCCGACGGCGGGCTTTTTGGCGGTTTTCGAATGAACGGAAATCCAGTATGCGAACGACTCGTCTTTCAGCGATGTCAGGAATTCGAGATGATCCTGCAATTCGATGAATTGGTCGAGCATTCCGACGAGACGCCGTGAAAAGTCTGCGAAAGGCGAGAGATCCGAACCGGTTTCGAATCCGTGGCGGTTGATGGCCAGCGGAAGCGGTTGTCTTGGCGTATGGGAGAGGGCGGTCAGCGTATTTCCGTCGAACAGTCCGGAATCATGCGAAAGGAGTTTGTTTTGCGCTTCCGGCGAAAGAACCGGATAGACCGGCGAACTCTGATCGTCGGGCGGCGGTTTGGGGGAGAGGACGTTGCTGACGAGACGGAGGTCTTCCAGCAGCTCGAAGAGGGCGTCTTGCACCCGTTGCAGGGGCGGGATGGTATTTTTCCAAGCGGTGGTTTCGAGATGGGAAGGGCGGAGGCGAAAGGCCGATACGGAGCTGGGCGGCACATTTGCTAGCGCCCGGACGAAGGCGCGCATGGAACGCTCCAGATTTTCTGCGGAGCGGCAGATTCGCTGAAGAATGGCGAGAAAGCAATCGCGGGCGAGGAGAGATTCGAAGAGACTGGCGTTGAGGCTCCATTTCTGCAACTCGGGAATCAGCCCGGTCGACGAACGGCGGGAAGCGGATTTTCGCACGAGTCGATTGAGGATTTTTACGGTTCCGGAGTAGGTGACTTCGCGAGAAAGGGCATCGGTGGCGGCGTTCTCCAGGTTGTGTGCCTCATCGAAGATGATATGGGCGTATTTCGGGAGGGCGACCGGCTTTGCATCCGGTTCGTTGAAAACGACGAAATGGTTTGTGATGATGATATCGGCGGCGAGGGAACGGGCTCTGGCCTTTTGGAGGAAGCAACGGCTCCAGTAGGGGCATTGGCGACCGTGGCATTCATCGCCGAGCGAGCAGATCCGGTCGGTTATGGGAGCGCCGGCGTCGGGAGGAATCGGTGGCGGATCGAAGCCGGCGAGGTCGCCCGTCTCGGTTCTGCAGGTCCAGACGAGAGCCTGAGCGAGTTGCAGGAATTCGGCAGGAGTCAATTCGGTTTCGCGCCGTCCGATCAGCTGTTCCAGCCGATAGAGGCAGAGGTAGTTCGAGCGCCCTTTGATCAGGGCGAAACGGACGGGCGAGCGGAGCAGTTTGGCGATAAGCGGCAGGTCTTTCCGGAAAATCTGTTCCTGCAGGTTTTTCGTATTGGTCGAGATGACGACGGGAACGGTATTGGCAAGTGCCCAAAGCACGGCCGGCACCAGATATCCCATTGTCTTGCCGACGCCGGTTCCGGCTTCCAGGACGAGGTGTCGCGAGGCGGAGAAGGCCTCTGAGACGGCGGCGGCCATCTGGATTTGTTCGGGACGGCTTTCGTAGCCGGGCATAATCCGGGCGAATTCGCCGTCGGGGCCGAACCAATCGGCGACGAGCGTGGAATCCAGCTGCGTATACAGCATTGGATTCGGCGGTTCGCGATTTCGGATTTCCTCATGGTTTTGCGGCAGAAAGAGGAAAAGACGGGAACCCGGGGGAGGCGATTGCAGGGGAACCGAAGCCTTTTCCTGCAATTCGACGGCCAGTTGGCGCGCATCTTCATCATCGCTTCCGAACAGGATTTCCGCCAAAACCGAAAGGACCTCTTGCGGTAAAGACAGAAGGGATGAAATCGAGTGTTCGGATGCGGTTGCCATACAAGGAATTCTACGCTTCGGGTTCTTTATCCGTCAAGAAAAAGGGGGGCGGGGAGGCGAGCCGCTACGGACGCCGCGCCCTGCGCGGCTATGGGGGCGCACGGAGACGCCCCCAGCAAAACTCTCAGCGTGTGCTACTTGCCATACCACGCACCGCGGTGGCGAGCCGCCACGGGCGGTGAGAGCGGCGCGAGCCGGGAGGCCCGGCAGCCACGCACCGCGCCAAGGAACGGCGGCGCGATGGGGACATCGCGCCCTACCGCCAAGTCGCACGGGCGGTGCGCACGGCGACGGGGCACGATGAGGTGCGCACGCAACGGGGACACGGGTGGGGTGCGCGGCATGGGCGCACGATGTGGAGGGCGGGATGCCAAGCCACGCACCGCGCCAGTGGCGCGGCGGCGCGAGCCGGGAGTCCCGGCGGCGCGATGGGGACATCGCGCCCTACCGCCAAGCCGCACGGGCGTTGCGCACGGCGACGGGGCACGAGAGGTGCGCGCGCAATGGGATGCGAGGGGGCGTGCGGCGGGGTGAGGGGAAAGCGGCTTTTGGAAAGCGATGTTTTTTGGCAAGCGGTCGGCAAACTGATTTCTTGTCCGTATCCGGTAAATCTGCTAGTATTAGAAAAATTGGAAGTCTCTTATGAATTTGAATACAACTTGGTATACGAAGACAGCCGATGACACGGCAAACGGGCCGCTTTCCGAGGAAGCGTTGCACCGGATGGCGACAAATGGCGAGCTTGCCGGCGATACGCTCGTATCGAAAGACGGGAAGAATTGGCTTCCTGCGATACAAGCGACGGAAGTCGGGTTGGATTGCCTTGTGCTTTCGGCGGAAGGCGGTTTGAATGTTTTCGGTCCGTTTGCGCATGAGAATTTGCTTTCACCGGGGGGCATTGAGAACATTCCGCAGAAAGGAATTTTGTTTTTGCGTGCCAGTTCTGTGGAATCGCTGCCGGCGATCAGCGGAGAAACGGGAACCAGTCTTGTCGCGCGGTTGACGCAGGCCGAGGCGGCGCTCCGCCAGAGCGAACGGCGGTTGCTGCAAGCGGAAGCCGAGACGAAAGCGAAGGATTTGGAGATGGAATCCGAGCGTGCGGCGTTGCGTTCGGAGATTGCGGCACTCAAGGCCGATGTCCTGAAGAAGGAAGCGGCGTTGAAGTCGGCCAAAAAGCAAGCCGAATCCGACAAAGCCGTTTTGGAAGAAAAATCTGCGCTGGAAGCGCGGATCGTGGATCTCGAGCAGTTGTCGAACACGAGCAAGCGCCGTCTTCACCAGGTGGAATCGGATCAGAAGGAGCTGTTGCAACGGAGCACGGATTTGCAGCGGCAGTCGGAAAAGCTGACGAAGGATTTGGAAGCGGCCCGGAACGAGGCTTCGGAGGCACGCAAGGCCTTGGAGAAGAGTCGGGCCGAGACGTCTGCCGCGCAGCGCGACTTGGAGCAGACCAGGCAAGCGTGCGAAGCTCTGAAAGAAGCGTTGGACGAGGCTCGTGCGGTTGCGGACGCGGCGGCGGGCGAGTTGGAGGAGAGCCGAGAGGAGAGCAAGCGGACGAAGGAAGCTTTCCGCAAACTCGAACGTGATTTGAAGGGCGTTTTGCAAAGAAGCGAAGCGTTGTTTTCGGACGAACCGGAGGATGCGGAGCCAGAGGCGATAGAGCCGGAGGTGATGGAGCCGGAGGCGATTTCTGCGTCGGGCGACACCGTCGGGGCGTCGTCCGGACTCGTTGTGAAACCGGCGAAAGCCGATGCGGAGCCGCAACCGGTCCGGCGGGCGGGCAAGGACGACATCCATGTCTCTCGCATGGCGGCGTTGGAGAATCAACTTCAGAAGGAGTTGAGCATGGCTGCGCAGCTGAAGGCGGAGATTACGCCGAAGGGCGGGCGGACGGCCAAGCATTCGGGCGGGCGCGGCGGATTTGTCCACCTGTTCAAGTCTTGATGAAACGGGGAAGGAAGAGCAGACAGACGGCATGGCAATAACCGTCGGCATTTGAAAAGGAATTTCGAAGTATGGCTGACACGACAAAAACGGCAACGTCCTCCGGCTGGTGGGTTCGTTCTGCGGTAAACGGGCAGGAGTTCGGTCCGGTTTCGCAGGCGGGACTCTTGTCTTGGGCGAAGCAGGGGCGAATATTTCCGGACGATTTTCTTTCGACGGACCGGCAAGCGTGGCATTCGGCGCGCGAGTATCCGTTTTTGCGCATGGATACGCTGGTGATTTTTCCGGACGAGCGTGTTGTCGGGCCCTTGCATGCGGATGCCGTTTCCGTATTGAAGGAAGCGGGCAAGATCCCGGAAGGGGCGCGGATTCTCGCGGTTGGCGATTTGTTGGCGGAGGACTCGCAGGCGGCGGCGAAGGAACCCACGTCGGAGGAGTTTGCCTTGTTGTTGGACGAGCGCATGAGTGCGGTTCAGGAGCAGTTTCGCGACCAGCTGGCGGAGAAGGACCGTGAGATCGAGCGCCTCACCGATGAAATGGAGGAGGCGACACGGCAGACCGAGGAGTTGCGTTCGGAGATGCGGCTTTCGCAGGATGCGCACGATCGCAGTCTTCGCACGGCGGAGGAAAAGCTTCGGAATGCGGAAGCGGAATGCGCCGATCTCAAGACCCGGTTGGCGGGCGCCGGAGAGGATGCCGGACAAAAGGACGCCGATTTGGCGGCGGCGAAGCAAGAATCCGAGAAATTGGCGCAAGAGATGGCGGATGCGAAGGCATCGTTTGAGAAGACACTCTCGCAATTGAAGGAAGAACTCGAAGCTTCGCGCACGGCCCAAGCGACGGCGGAGCGCGAGCGGGACGAAGCGCGCGATGCGGCGGATGCCGCGTTTGCGACGGTACCTCCTGCTACCGAGCAGCGGCTTCAGGAATTGAACGAGCAGCTCGAGCTTCAGCAGCAAGCGCTTGCGGAAGCCCGCGGCCAGGCGGCGAAAGCGCAGGAGCTCCGGCAATCGCTGGACGAAGCGCAGGCGGATGCGGCGGCGTTGCGGAAGTCGGGCGAAGAGGCGCGCATCGAATGGGAGAAGGCGTGCGAGGCGGCCCGGACGGAATGCGAGCAATTGAAGAAACGGGTCGGAGAGCTGCAAAGCGAAGCCGGCTTCCATGCGGGCGATTTGGCCGTGCAGGAAGCGGATACCGCATCGATCCGCAAGGAATTGGAGGAGGCCCGGCGGGAATATGCCGAGTTGTTGGCCTTTTCGAACATGCGCGATTCCCAGAATGCCGAGAAGATTGCCCGGTTGGAAGCGCGTGTCAACGAGTTGGAAACGGCGGAGCCAGAGGCGGTTTTGCCGTCGGATTTGCATGGCGAAGCGCGTCAAGTCCGCGTTTTGCAGGACAAGGTGACGGATTTGACGCGCGAGCGCGGCGAGCTGGCGGACAAATTGGCGACGGCGAATGCGTCGCTGGCGATGGCGACGCGGCCGTTGGAGGGCGACATAGCCGTGATCAAGCAATTTGCCGACGAGGCGTTGCTTTCGCTTCGCGAGACGGAGGAGAAAGAGAAAGCGCGTTGCGAGGCGTTCCATGCGTCCGGGTTGGAGTTGCAGCGCTCGATTCACGAGAAGATTCAATTATTGGAGCGAGCGCTCAAGCGCGATCCCGGCGAGAAATCCCGCAGCGAGATGGTTGCCGAGCGCAATGAGAAGACCATTGCGCAGCTCAGGCAGGAGTTGGATTCGCAACGCGAGCAGCACAAAGCCGATTTGGCCCGTGCCGCGCAGACGGAGAAAGTCTTGGAAGGTCGCGTCCGTTCGTTGCGGGATCGCGAGACGTCCTTGCGCGAGCAGTTGCGGCGTGTCGAACAGCGGACGGCGGACTACGATTCGCTTGGCACGCAGTTGCGTCGCCGGGAGGAGGAGTTGCTGGAAGCGGGGCACCAGTTCAGCGAAGCCCGCGAGCAGTGGCAGGTCGTCGAATCCATGTTGCGCCGCCGTATCGAGGAGCTGGAGCATGGAGCGGGGTCACTCTTCGAGAATATGTCCGGGGGGCTCCGCGCTGCGAAGGCGCAATCATCCGATACCGGTGCGGCGGCGGGGGCTGTGGGCACGAGCGCTTCTGCCGCATCGCAGTCTGTCCAAGCCGCTTCCGCCAAGCAATGGAATCCGCCCCAATGGCTCAACACGATGCGATAATTCCTTTTCTTTCCGATTCTGTTCTTTTTCATACCCATGACCGATTCATCCGAATTTTCCTCCCATTCCCATGGTGAAGCCTCCTCTCCGGAGGAGTTGTTCAGTCTGGCAAAAGCGCATGGCGAATCGTTTCCGGTTCTCAAGGCCTTCCAGAATTATCTCGACCAGGAACGCGAGCGCGCCCGTCGTCGCACGATGGTTCTCGTGCTTTCGTTTTTGGGCGTAGTGGTCGCGTTGATCATTGCCTTTGTCGTATTGTTTGTTTCCTTTTTCAATGTCGTGCTGCAAAACAACGAGCAGCAGCAGGTCCGGATGTTGTCCCTTGTCACCGGGGAGCGGGCGGCCACGGTCGTCCAGCCGGTTCAGCAACCGGTTGTCGTGCGGCAACCTGTTTCGGAGCCGACGGTCTCCCATGCGGAGACGCCCGCTGCCGAGAAGCCGCTCACGCGCGAGGATTTGGTGTTGCTGATTCGCGAATTGAAAGCGCAGCCGGAAGTTCCTCAACCGGAAGTCCCGCAGCCTGTTGCCGCGTCTGCCGCGCCGCCTGCGGCGCCGGCGAAACCGGCGGCGACTCCGGCGCCTGTGAAGAAGACGGGCGTTCTTTCTCCGGTATCCAAGCAGGAGCAGATGGAACGTTTGCGCCAGGAAGAGGAAGCACGCAAGGCGCGTGCGGCAGAGCGCAAGCGCCTTGCGGAAGAAGAAGCTGCCGCGAAGGCCAAGGCCGCGTTGGCGGCGGCGGAGCAGAAGACGGCTCAAGAGACGGCTCCGGCGGCGGGCGCCGCGGTTGCGCCGTCGACCGGCGAGCGCGTCCAGCTGAAACGCCGCCCCGGGGTCGGCGGCAATCCGTTGCCGAAAGGGAAAGAATCCGACACGATTTACTTGCAGACGAGGTCCGGCGTGATTCCGTTCCGAAGTGTTCTCCCCGCCACGAACCCGGACGTCTACCAATGAAATTCTCTGTTTTGTTCAGCGATTCAAGCGGCAACTGCACGTACATCGAATCCGGCGATACGCGGATCCTGATCGACTGCGGGCGTTCCCGCAAGCAGATCAACGAAGCATTGTCTCGCTTTGGCGTCGATCTGTCCCAGATCAATGCGATTTTCCTCACGCACGAGCATTCCGACCATGTTTTCGGGCTTAAGGTCATCGAAAAGCAGTACAAGACGCCGGTTTTCGGGACGGACGCGACCTTTTTCGCCTTGCGGGGACGCGAGAGCGACGAGGTTGTGGACGAATGGAATTACACTGTTATGGATGCGGGAACCGATCTGGAGATCGGTCCGCTGACCATTCATTCGTTTTCGATTCCGCACAATGCCTCCGATCCGGTCGGCTACACGATTACGGAAGGGGAGAAGAAGTTGGGCTATGTGGCGGATTTGGGAACAACGCCTCAAGTCGTCCGGTACAATCTGAAATCGTGTTCGGCGTTGATTTTGGAAGCCAACCACGATCCGGTCATGCAGCGCAATTCCAATCGATCCGAGGTGCTCATCAGCCGGAATCTGAGTCGGGACGGCCATCTTTCGAACGAGCAGTCCGCCGAGCTGTTGTCGGCGGTTGCCTGCGATTGTCTGCGGTATGTGGTTCCGGTGCATGTCAGCCACGAATGCAATACGCCGGATCTTGTCGTCCACACGTTGCAAAGCGTCATCGATTGCATTGCCAAGGACATCACATTACTCCGTCCGGAGTATCCCTCTCCGATGATCGAATTGTAGAGATGCGAGAGCGGGACGAAGCGGGATTGGCAACGACGTTGCCGGCATCGGGGCGGGCTGCGCTGGTATTCGGCGCGGGCGTCAGCGGCGGTGCCGCGGCGCGGCTGTTGCGATTGCGCGGGTATTCGCCGGTTATCGTGGCATCGGAGACGGAGCCGTGCGGAGACGCATGGCTGCGGGACGCGTGCGAGGTTCGCACGGGCGCACTGGACGAAGTGCTCGAGACCGTGCGAACGTCGTTTTCGCCGCTTTCGTTGTGCTATGTCAGTCCGGGGCTATCGCTCACGCATCCCGGTGTGGAAGCGGCGCGGCGTGCCGGTATACCGCTGCTTGGCGAGCTGTCTCTCGGCGGGGCGTGTTTTCGCGGGCGTGTGACGGCGGTCACGGGCAGCAAGGGCAAGAGCTCGGTCGTCAAGTTTTTGGCGGATGCGCTTTGTCTGGCGGGGCGCACGGCGAAGCCTTGTGGCAATTACGGAACGCCATTCTGCGCAATTGCCGCGGAAGCGGAGCCGCCGGAGGATGCGATTGTCGAGTGCAGCAGTTTCCAGGCGGAGACGGCGACGCGGCTCTTTCGACCGGATGCGGCGGTCCTTTTGAACCTCTCGAAAGACCATTTGAACCGGCATGGCACGATGGAAGCCTATCGAGCGGCGAAGGTACGTCTGTTTTCTTTTTTGCCGCCGGGAGGGTTGGCCTTGGTACCGGCGCCTTGCGAAGACGCGTGGGCGCTGTCGGAGCAGGTACGTGCGCTTCGGAGCGATTTGGATCTGCAGACGTTTGGCGGTGCGTCGTCGGGGGCGGATTGGCGGTATGGGAACGGCATTCTGACCGCTCCGGACGGGAAGCGGATATCGATTTGCGGCAGTTATTTCGACAATGCGATTCTCGGTCCGGCGGCTGCCGCCGCGTATGCGGTTTTGGTCCGGCGCGGGCTTTCGTCCCCGCAGATCGAGCAAGCGTTTCGCATCTTCGAGCCGCTTCCGCACCGCATGCAGCGCATTGCGGAGCGGGACGGGATTGCGTGGATCGACAATTCCAAAGCCACCAATCTGGAAGCGTTGCTGGCCAGCGTCCGGATGGCGCCCAAACCGGTATTGCTATTGGCCGGGGGGCGGCTCAAGGAGCCGTTATCGCTATCCGGGCGGGTTTTGCTGGAATCGGGCGTGCAAAAAGTTTATACTTACGGCGAAGCCTCCGAAGCGATGGCGAGCGGTTGGTCTGCGGATCTTCCGACAGCGCGTTGTTCGACATTGAAAGAGGCGCTGATGGCGTGCGAGAAGGACATCCGCAAGGAAAACGTCCATTCACCCGCATCGGTACTCTTGGCTCCCGGGACGGCCAGTTTCGATCAGTTTCGCAGTTATGCGGAGCGGGGGGACGTTTTTGCGGTTCTCGTGCGGGAGCTTCTCACCGGAACAAAGAATCTTCCGTTTGACCGCTAGGCGCACTCCGGCTTCATCCTCGTTCTTCCTATTTTCCATTCCCACCCTACAACTCAATCCGATGAAAACGAATCTTTCCCTATTCGGTTCTGTTAGTGCGTTGCTGGTTGCCACCGTCTTCCTGCAAGGCTGCCGCACCTATCAGCCCGGCGTTTCGACGCGCCGCACCTTGTTCTCCTCTCCGGAACAGTCGTACACGCCATCTGCGCAGCCTGCGCCTGCGGCGGTCCGTACGGCACCTGCTGCGGTAAAGTCCGCTCCGGAAACGGCGACGCCGGTTTCCTCGCCCAAGGCGGCTTCGTTTGCTCCGGTCGCGGTCGGACCGAAGCAATCGTCGGCAGCGCCCTCTGTCCAGCCGGCCCGTCCGGTTCAGCCGGTTCAGCCGGTTCAGCCGGTTCAGCCGTCGGCCACGGCCGTTGTGCCGGTTGTTCCCGTATCGCCTGCCGTCTCGAGTCAGCCGGTGCACACCTTGAATTACAAGATCCATACGGTTCAACCGGGCGAGTTTGCCGGAAAGATTGCCAATGACAACGGCATGACGCTCAAAGAGTTTACGGAGCTAAACAAGCTTTCCGATCCGAACCGTCTTCGGGTCGGCCAGACGGTAAAGGTCGCGGTCGGTCGCAAGGCATTGGCGGCGGGACCTGCGACACCGGCGCCGTCGGTTTCGATTCCCGGCAAGGTTCATATCGTTGCACCGGGCGAGAGCCTTTCGGTGATTGCCGCCCGCACGGGCGTTTCCGAAAAAGAGCTTGTTGCGATCAACGGCATCAAGGATCCGAATCGCATCCGGGTCGGGCAGAAGCTTCGTCTGACGCGCAGTGACGCTCCGGCGGTTGTCGCGCCGGCTCCTGCCACCCCGAAGGCGATAACCCCGGTTGTCGCGCCTGCACCTGCCACTCCGAAGGCGGTGACTCCGGTTGTCGCGCCTGCAGTCGCCACTCCGAAGGCGGTAACTCCGGTTGTCGCGCCTGTTGCCGCTCTTCCGGTTGCGGGCGAATCGAAAAAAGAAGAATTGGTGCCCGGAACGAATGCATCTGTCGAGGATTTGCTCAACGGGAAGGTTTCCCTGTTGGAAGCCCGTACGGAGGCCGAGAAGAAAGCGCAGGATGCCAAGGCGGCCGCCGATAAGCTCCGGACGGATGCCGAGTCTCTTGCGGAAGCCGGTCAGTCCGGCGTAAAGACGCGCGAATACGTCGTCGAGCGTCCCGATGAGGATTTGTATTCGATTGCCCTGAAGTTCGGCACCACGGTGTACGAGCTTCGCAAGCACAATCCGACGCTTTCCCGCAAACCGGCCGTCGGAACGAAGGTTGTCATTCCGGAAAAAACGGACCTGTAATTCGGAGAGTCCTGTCTCATGAAATGGAGTGGGATTCTGCTCTTTCTCTGCACACTTGCGCTTACGGCAACCGGGATGGTGATTCTCGCCAGTGTAGGCGACGTGCAGGGTTCCACTCTATTCGGCAACAAGTACCACTTTGTCGTTCGGCAGACGATGTACTTGTCCGTCTCCTTGGTCGGATGTTTGGCGGCGGCCTTGATCCGGCCTCCGTTTTTGTTTCAAAAGAAGGTTTTGGTTTTCTGCCTTCTTTTGATTGTCGCCTCGATTTTGGCGGTGGAGTTGTTTGGCATCACCACGAAAGGGGCGCAGCGGTGGATTCGGCTTGGCGGCATGCAGGTCCAGCCTTCCGAGTTTGTGAAGGTGTTATTCATCCTTGTTTTTTCGGGATGGGTTGGCGCCACCTCGTGCAAAAACCAGCTCTTGGTACCGGGGGTTCTTATTCCTTGTGCCGGTCTCGGGATCGTCGTCGGGAGTTTTGTCGGCTTGCAGCATGATTTGGGCTCGGCGGTCATGCTCAGTGCCACCTGCGGCGTCTTGCTCTTTTTGTCCGGGGCGCGCTTCAAGTATCTGCTGATCGTCGGAGGCGTTGCCCTTCTGCTGGCGGTTCAGTATGTGTTGAACGATCCGGAGCGCATGAGCAGAGTCACCGCTTCCGTTCAGATGTACGTCTCGGATCAGTCGGCTCCGCAGGAAGAGAAGAGTGACGACGACGATTCGTATCAGGTCCGCATGTCGCTGTCTGCGTTTGGCGCGGGCGGATTGACGGGGAAAGGGTATGGCAACAGCCTCTTCAAGCAGCGGTATTTGCCGGAAAACCATACGGATTTCATTTTGGCGATGATTGGCGAGGAGTTCGGGCTTGTTGCGACAACGTGTTGCTGGTTTCTCTTTTTGTGCATTACGATTTTAGGGATTCGCATCAGTTTGCGTGCGCCGGACCGGCAGCAGCAATTGTTTGCTTCGGGGCTGACCTTTTATTTGGGTTCGTCTGCCGCCGTCAATATCGGAGTCGTGACGGGCGCCCTTCCCACAAAAGGGTTGGCGTTGCCTTTTTTGAGTTACGGCGGCTCGAATCTCATGGCGTCCGATTTGATTGTC
>JAEDLN010000266.1 GCA_016295275.1 Kiritimatiellia bacterium | reverse complement strand
TTTCGGAACAAGTAAATGCGACTAGGGTAGTCGCATTTACGATGAGAAGTTACACAAAACCGCCGGCGAAAAAAAACAAAACCGCTTTGTCGCCGTTTTTTGCTATCATCGCAGATATGAACAGAATTTTCCTTCTCCTCTGCCTGATCGCAACGGCGATCGGTTTTCCCGCTTTCGCGGCAGAAACAAACGATTTCTGGTTCGTGCAGATTTCCGATACCCATCACGGAAAACCGCTGCACCAGTGGCGCTTCCGAGAGGCGATCAAGGCAATCAACAATCTGCCGGTCCCCATTTCCTGCGTCATCCATACTGGCGATTTTTCTTCCAACAACTTCTTCCGGGAAGAGGTTGCAGGCAGCATTTCCAATCTTTGCGCCCTCCTCCCAAAGCCCGTGTTGACCGTTCTCGGAAACCACGACGTCCCGGTCTACAAAAACAACAACACGAAACGGTATTTCGAAGGGGCCGAAGTCTTCAAAAAATACTTCGGCGAACTCCTGCAGACGCACGAAACCCCGGAAGCCCTCTTCGTGGCCGTCTGCACCGAATCCATTCGCCAAAAGAACGTGCCGCCTTTCCCGGGCTTCGACCCCATTGCCGCCTTGGAAGAGGCGCTTGATAAGGCTCCCGGCAAACCGGCCTTCGTCTTTACCCATGTCCCCGATTGCGACGATTTCGTCAACAACGAAACCGTTCCCGGTTGGGAAAACGGACAGGGTCTCGAAGAGTGGCGAAAGGCGCTCGCACGCCACCCGAACGTCCGGGCCGTGATCGCCGGACACTTCCACCGCAATGTCTACGCGGAACATGCCGATGGCATCCCGACCATCGTCGTTTCCAGTATCGCATCCTTCTGGGGGCGCCAAGGTGTTTTCCGCCTCTTACATTACAAAAACGGCTCCCTCTCTTCTCAAGATATCTATATCGAGGATCCGCCCCAAGACGCGCATATCGATTACGACGGCTTTATCGTCCCGCCGAACGCCCAAATCGAACAGGCCGCCGGCGCGTCCGATTCCGCAAGAACGGAATAAATGCTCATTTCTACCCTTTTTTCAAACTCCTTTTTTTCTTCTCCGATATGAAACAGTCCATGAAACCTTCTTTTCGTCGCTCGCTTCTCTTCCTCGTCGCCGCCGCAATGGCCTCCGTCGGAACGGCAGAACCCCTCTTTACGGCAACCGCGCCGGACGGCCTTTCGACCGATCTGCCCAAAACCGCCGAAATCGCCACCAAAATCTGGGAGGCTCCGGAACCCAAAACCCCGTCGCCCGCCCCCAACTGCGATCGCGTGCGGAATGTCATCTATATCATCGGTGATGGAATGGGATTCGGCAGCATCCGCCTCGCCGCTCTCCGGACCTATGGCACCGAAACATCCCTTTTCCTCGAAAAACTCCCCCACGCGGGCGTCGTCCGTACCTGCTCCGCCAATTCCCGCGTAACCGACTCCGCCGCATCCGGTACGGCTCTCGCCTCCGGCCATAAAACCAACAACAGCCATGTCGGCGTGGATCCGAAACGAAACCCGCTCAAATCCATCGCAACGCTCGCCAAAGAACGGAATCTCGCCGTCGGAATCCTGACCGACGACTACCTCGCCGGTGCAACCCCCGCTGCCTTCTATGCGCATCAACGCGATCGAAATATGGGCGATGAAATCCTCTCCGATTTGCCGAAGTCCGGATTCGACCTCTTCCTCGCCAACGACAACGGCAGCGCACCGCTCTACAACAACCGCACCCTCAATGGCTTGAATATCGTCAAAGATCTGCAAAGCAAAGGATATGCGTTCGCACAGTCGCCCGAAGCATTCGTCACAACCGCGAAAACCGGTTCGAAACTCCTCTGCGTCATCCCCAAAGACGACTTCTACAAGCTCCCTCCCATCCAATACAAGGACCTGATGGAGGCGGCTCTCGCAAACCTCTCCCAAAACCCGAACGGCTTCTTCATGATGTTCGAAAGCTGCTTCCCGGATAAAGGCGGACATGGAAGCGATATGCACAAATCCGTCCTCGGAACGATCCGAACCGATTGGCTCGTCAAGGCCGCCGTCGATTTCGCTTCCACCCATCCCGGCACGCTCGTCCTCGTGACCGCCGACCACGAAACCGGTGGTCTCTATCCGGTCCGCGGTTCCGATGACGCAAACCCGGTTGTCTATACGACGGCACAGTCGCATACCGAGGCCCCCGTCCCCATCCACGCCTACGGTCCCGGCTCCGAACTCTTCCACGGCTGCATCGACAATACCGATATCCCTAAAATCATCGCCAGCCTCCTCTTCCCCGATACCAAGGGACAACTCTAATTTCCCCGCCGCCCACGCCCCCTCGCCCGTGACGGCTCGCCACCGCGGTGCGCGGCATGGCGGTAGGGCGCGATGCTTGGCCGCCGGGCCTCCCGGCTCGCGCCGCCGCGCCACTGCCCGTGGCGGCTCGCCACCGCGGTGCGTGACATGGCACCCCGCGCCTTTGCCGCTCGGCGTGGTGCGCCCGCGCCCGTGCACACCACTCGTGCGGCTTGGCGGTAGGGCGCGATGTCCCCATCGCGCCGCCGCGCC
>JAEDLN010000265.1 GCA_016295275.1 Kiritimatiellia bacterium | reverse complement strand
GTGACGGGTTACATCGGCGGTGGACCAGAGCAAATACACTGCGTTGCCGGCAACCATCGTATACCAAGGCTTCGCACCGGCCGGAAGCGGAATGCGCTCCGCCTTGAAGCAGGAGGGTCCGTCAATTGCCGTATACGCGCCAATCGGATCGATTTGATGGTCGTTGTGGACAATTCCGCCAATGTAGACCGCCCGGCCATTGTGCAGACTCGGACGCGCCAACCTCAAGTTCTCGCTTTTCGTTTCGGGCGTCCCCGGAAAAACGTCGCCGATCTTCGCCCCTTTTACGAATTCAAACGCTTTGCCGGGAACTTTCTTTGCAAGCGTGACATGGGCAGGGACTTTCATGTCGACCGTTTTGCCGTTCTTCGGATTCTTGAATTGGCTCTGGCGCTCGGGTGCGGCATCGGCTACGGCATAAATCGCCCGCTGAAATGGCAAAAACGTATAGTACCGAGGACCCGGTTTTCGGACAAAGGTTTTGCCGGAATCCGTCGACTCGTACGTCCCGTAGCCACAGGCAAGCAACTTGCCGTCGAATTCGGCCATATCGTAGCAATGCACCCCGTCCGGAAGGGTGCGGACTTTCTCCCATTTGCCGGAAACGCCCTTCCCTCTTCGGTAAAAATTGCCGAGCTTCCAGTCTTCTTTCGGATCGTGCCCCGGAATATACAGCAAACCGTCGGAAAAGACCCGAAATACGTCTAGCTGCTCATCCGGAGCATTCCACTCCTGGGAAAATCGTTTTGTGGCGGGATCGAAAGAAATGACCGGAACCGGTCCGGCATTGGACGCAGGCCCGCCATTCGAACTGTTGCCCGCCCCGATGTACAGGCGTCCGTCGTATGCTTTCAACGCCCAGACATTGCGCGCATACGCGCCGGAAGCGCTATATGCCTCGTTTTTGTACCGCTGGGCTAGCGGAATTCCGAGATTTTCCATCTTGCCGGTGAGATCGCCCTGCGATTGTGCGCCCGCCGTCCCTCTGCAAAAAAGACCGACAACCAAAACAAGTACGCTGAAAACCGTCCGTTTCTTCATAACGACACTTTCCCTCTTTGGATAGATGGCAGGATTGTATACCTTCTTTGCAGCCCTGTCCATATTGACACGCCCCGCGAAACCGCCGATCGTTGCAGTCTGCAACTGTCGACGCTCGATTTCGCGCTCGCATTGTTTGCGTTCGGATGACGGAACTAGTAGAATCAAGCAACATGAAACCGACTTCCGCCATTCTTCTCATCGGCGCGGCGATGGTCGCCTCGGCTTCACCCGCGTCGGCAGCGATGCCGCTCTCGCCGTCGGACATGACCGCGGCGCTGGAACGGAAGATCGTATCTGGCGTAGGTGTCATGTATCCCGGTTCCGATGGGGACAATCCGCGGAATTGTCCCGCAAGGCAAAGGCGGATTACATTTTCAAGATGATGAATAAACTCCATTGGGAAGGAGGACGATGGAGCGGAATCTTGAATTTCCTTTCACAACAAGTTTTCTATGACGATCCCAAGTATTTTTGCAAAGGTGACGACTTTGCCAACTTTCTCCTTCAGCCGGAATCCTGACAACTAGACGATCCATTGCATCTTCTGATGATCCCTTATTCGCAGCTGTTATCTCCCCCTACGAGGAATCATCAGCGAAAGCATTTGATTTCCGTTGGAAGATACAAAGGCGGAAATAGAACGATTGCTCGAACCGTCATCGAAACGGTTCCCGATTATCTTGCAGAAGTTCCCGAGGATCGCAACCCGGGGGTTCTTCAGTGGTTGCAACTCAATATGCCGGATGTGTTGTCTCGAGTGGTTTCCATAACGGATCAAACCGATTCCACTTTTATTTGGTAGATGGCAAGCAGAGAAAAGGTTATTCCATGAAATGCGGTTCCATGATTGTCGCTCTTTGCGTTTTCTCTACAGCATTTGCGGATACAGGCTCGTCAGCTGTGCACGCAAACACGATAGCTTCTGCTGGGCAGCGGGATGTCCGCCATGTGAATCTGTCGTTTCGTTTTTCTGAGGAGTCGTTCCTTGAAGACCCCTTCGATGTTTGCGGGTGGTCCGCCGGATTTGGTCTTGATTTGGTTCCGGGAGGAATGAAAGGTTTGCAGATGGCAGGTTTTCTCGGCGGGGCGGAATCTTTTTCCGGCGTCCAGTTGTCTTTGCTCGCCGCAACTGCAGGTTCCGGGATGGGGCTTCAAGTTGGCGGGTTGTGTTCAATGACCGACCATGATTTCTCGGGACTCCAAATCGGTCTTCTTAACGCCACGGCCAGCGGAGTCGGCATGCAAGTTTCTCTTGGCATCTGTGAAACGGACGAAATTTTCAACCTTGCAGACAGTCTTCGAAATCGAGGTCGCGTTTCACGATGGTCCGGCGTTCAATGCGCAGGTCTTGCAAATCGGGCATGCTACCTGGACGGAATCCAAACAGCGATCGCATTCAATTACGCCGTTCAGTGTAGCGGAGTCCAAATTAGTTGTTGGAATCGATCCGACGAGTTGTACGGATTCCAGCTTGGTGCTATCAACAGGGCTGATGAATTGCATGGTTTTCAAGTCGGTATTTTTAATCAAGCCCGCA
>JAEDLN010000047.1 GCA_016295275.1 Kiritimatiellia bacterium | reverse complement strand
GGAGGCCCGGCGGCCAAGCATCGCGCCCTACCGCAACGGGACCGCACCACGGGGGTGGGCGATGCGGCGCGGCAACGGGACACGAGCGTGGAGCACGGCAACGGGGCGCGGGGGGCGAGAGGCAAGGCGGCGCGTGGGTTATTGTCGGGAAGGGGGTAACGCGACACGCAGGGAGAGGTTGGATGATGCGGCGCGGCAATTTTTGAGAGAAAGCGTATAGGTAGCGGAAGAGGAGAGGGGGACGGCGGGGAAGTAGACGGCGCGGCGGGGTCCGGAGAGAATGGGAACGGCGGCGACGACGGCATTGTTTTCCCGGAGTTCGGCGCATGCGTCCGGTGCGTTGGCATCGACCTTGTCGAGAACGGCCCGAGCGAGAAGGGAGCCGGCGGCTTGGGTTCCGGGGGTGTACCCGATGGCGCGGGAGAAACGGGCGGCGGCTCGCATCGTATCATCGAGACCGACGGGGTTTCGGTTCAGGCGCACTTCGGGGAATTGTTCGATGACGACATCGGGAATGGCGCGGGAGAAAGCCTGTTCCAGATAAGGCGTCGTGATTCGATGGAAGATATAGGTCTCGGTCCGGCCGATTCCGGGCGCGAACGGGAAACGGACGCTCCCGGGCTTTTCGCGCCATGAAGAGAGGGTAAAGCGCATGTAGGAATCGTGGCTCATCAAAACGGAGAGACCGTTTGTCGCGGGACGTTCCGTAAGGATATTGCAATACGGGTAGCGGCGAGAACCCGGGGAGAGGAGATTTTCGGGCGGCAGCTGGTGTTCGCCGGGGGCGGAAACGCAGAGGCGTCCACCTTCGTCTTCCGGGGCGGCGTTCGGCTGACGATAGCAACCATAAGCGGCATTGTCGAGGACGGCTTGCGGCGGATGCTCGAAAAACGGCATTTCGCTTACACGGTCCGGGAACGCTTTTCGGAGGCGTGCATTGATTTCGTCGTAGAGGAGATAGGTTCCGAGTGCGTTCAGGTGGTGGTCGACCTTGAAGTAGACCTCCCGACCGTTTTCGAGAGCCTCTTCCAACCGGTCATGGATAAAGAGAATATTGTTCCGGACCTCCTTTTCGGCGATGGCGGTTCGGATTTGACCGGCGACACCCTGACCGCGGTGGGCGCGGATATAGAGCGGAATTTTATCGATTCGGACTTGTGCTTTGACGGGGGTCGGAACGAGCAGCCAAAAAGCGCCATGAGCGGAGCACCATTCGCGGCGGCCGTCGAAGAGATCGAGCCAGGCCTGCATTTCGCCGGGCGAAAGTTCGAAAGCGCCGAGGTAATCGTCGAGTTCCGGCCAATCGGCGTCGCCGCGGCGGAATATCCATCCGTCGACACCGGGTACCTCTCGGCCAACGGGGGTTTTGAGGACATCGAAGAGGAAATGACGGTATTTCAGAAGCAGTTCGGTTCGGTATGCGTGTCGGTCGTTGTACCAGGCTTCCACGCCCCGCCCCCATTCCCGGACGGGCGTCTTTTTGAAATCCGGAAAAGGATCCGGTTCCCGGTTTTCGAAAGACGGGAATGGCTGGAAGGTCGGTCTTCCAAAAAGCATGGCGGAAAGCTTCGTAGCGGGAAGCGCGCACAAAGCGGCAGCCCAGAAGATGCAGAAGAGAAGCCTGATGAGTTTCCGCGTCATGGGATTAGAACCGGAAATAGAGGAAGGGGTTATAGGAATTGCCGATCAGGAAGAGGATTGAAAAGAGACCGACGATGGTCGCGAGGATCGATTTGACCAGCAAGGCGGCATTTGCGCCGCAGAAACGGACGGCGATTCGTTGAAGGGCCGGGACGATGGGGTAGGAGAGAATGACGCCGGCGAAGAGCGCGAGTTGGAGACGGAATGTGCAATCGAGCCAGAGGATACGGGAATCGGGGGAGACGGGGAGTAGACCCAGAAGGGATTTCCAGATGGTCGCAAAGGCAAGCGTCGTTTCCGAGCGAAAGAAGATCCATCCTGCCATAAAGACGAAAACCGTATAGACGTGACCGATCAGGAAACGCGGAATCGATGCAGCGAGAGAGAAGGTCTTTTGGGGGCGAGACGCGAAAGCCTTTTCCAGGAGGAGGAAGAGTCCATGCCAGAGACCCCAAACGACAAACATGATTCCGGCGCCATGCCACAAGCCGCAGAGAGCGAAGACGACGAGACCGTTGATGCCGGCGCGCAGCTTTCCCTTCCGGTTTCCGCCGAGCGGGATATAGAGATAGTCCCGAAACCAAGTCGAGAGCGAGATATGCCAACGACGCCAAAATTCGCGAACGGACGCGGAGCAGTAGGGATGGAGAAAGTTTTCCGGGAAAGAGAATCCGAGCATTCGGCCGAGGCCGATCGCCATATCGGAATAGCCGGAGAAATCGTAGTAGATTTGAAGACTATAGCAGAGGATACCGAGGGCGGTGAGAAGCGGCGGCATACCGAGACCGCGATCGGCGAGGGACCATACGCCATCGGCCATTGACGCAACGGTATTGGCGATCAGGACCTTTTTGCCGAGTCCGAAGAGGAATCGGCTCCAACCGGACGAAATGGCATCGAGGGATACGATTCGGTTCCGGAGGGTTGTTTCGATATCGGCATAGCGGACGATCGGGCCTGCAACCAGTTGCGGAAACATAGTCACATAGCAAGCGAAATCGATGATGCTGTCGGCCGGTTTTGTTTCGCGTCGGTAGACATCGATTCCATAGCTCATCGCCTGAAACGTATAGAAGCTAATACCGAGCGGGAGGAGGACATGCGGGACGGGGACACCGAGATGGAGGAGCGAATTGACGGATTGCGCGAGGAATCCGGCGTATTTGAACCAGCCGAGAAAACAGAGATTTGCCGCCACGAGGAGCACGAGAGCGATTTTGCGGCTTCGTTCCTCATGGCGCGAATGGATGATTCGTGCGAGCCAATCGTTTGCGACGACGCTCAAACAGAGCCATCCGACACCGAGACCCTCGCCCCAGAAGTAGAAGAAAAGGCTGGCGAGGAGAAGAATTGCATTCACCGGGCGCCATGACATTTCCGCATGATTTTTGCGTGCTCGCCATGCGAGAAGAGAGCCTGACAGCCAGCAAGCGCCCAATACCGCCGGCAGGAAGACGGTCAAAAAGAAAAGGGTGCTGAAAACCATTACGGGGTAGTGGGCTAGGGAAGTTGAGCTGCGGCGAGCAGGTTTGCCAGCGCGTAGACTGAAGCGGTTTCCACGCGAAGGATCCGGTTTCCGAGAGAGACGGGAATGGCGTTTGGCAGAGCGATTGCCTCTGCGAGTTCATCGGGAGAGAAATCGCCTTCCGGTCCGATCAGCAGAGCAGCCTTCGAACCATGCGGGATGGGGTGTTCGCGGAGGGCCTGTGCGATGGGCGTGGCATTGGGTGCGATGGCACCGATGAAAACCGGACCGGGGAAGTCGCGCATCATTTCGATTGCCTGTTTCCAATCGACAGCGGGTTCGAGGGCGGTTTCCCATGCGGCGTTGCATTGGCAGAGAGCTGAATCGAGAATCCGTTGCCAGCGTTCGGGGCGATCGCCTTTTTTCAAGTGAGCCACGGTATGAGCGGAAAGGACCGGGAGCAATTGGGCAACGCCCAGCTCGGCGGTCTTTTCGAGCAGCCAATCCATGCGGGAAGGTTTCGCCACGCATTGGAACAGCGCAATGAAAGCGGGGGGAGGCGGGAGTTCGAGCGTGCTTCCGACCGGTTCGAGGAGCACATCGCGATGGGAGAGGGAGACGACGCGAGCATCGCGGGCGAGGCCTGTTCCGTTGATCAGGCGGACGGTATCGCCGTGTTTCGCACGCAAAACATCCCGGAGGTGGTGCGCGGCATCTGCCTGAAGAGAAAAGGCTTTCGTTCCTTCGGCGGGAAAGTCTGTTTTCAGCAAAATGCAGTGCATTTCAACCGGGGTGTTCGTGTGTGTGTGGACGTGTTATTTGTTTTCCGCGTTCCGCAGTTCGTCTTGCAGTTTTGCGAATGCGGCGATCCGGTCGCGGAAAATCTTTGCTTTCGGATAGGAACGTTCCTCGTCGACCGACGCATTGCGGAAGGCTTCCATGGCGGCCTTTTGACCGGTGGACAGGCGGGTCGGGATTTCGATATTGATTCGAACGATCAAATCGCCCGTTCCGCGATTATTCAGCATGGGGCATCCCTTGTTGCGAAGGCGATAGCTCATGCCTTGCGACGTTCCGGGGGCGATTTTGATGGTTGCAGACCCTTCGGGGGTCGGCACGGAAACGGGGCCGCCGAGTGTCGCGAGATCGGGAGGAACGGGAACATCGACGATCAGATCATCGCCATCGCGCTTGAAGAGGTCATGTTCTTTCACATGGAGGACGACATGCAGATCGCCATTCGGGCCTCCGCGCACGCCGCCGTAACCCCGTCCGGAGAGGCGCAAGTGCGTACCGGTATCGGCCCCTTTCGGAATATGGAGGGAAATTTTGGCCGTTTCCTTTACGCGTCCGATTCCGCGGCAAGTCGGGCACGGGGTAGCGACAATCGAGCCTTCGCCATGGCAAACAGGGCAAGCCTGGCTCATGTGGAAGAAGCCGCGAGAGACGGAGATATGTCCCGAGCCGTGGCATTGTTTGCAGGTTTCGCGCTTTGTTCCCTTGGCGGCGCCTGTTCCTTGGCAATCGGGGCAATCCTTTTCGTAGGGAATGGCAATTGATTTTTTGGAGCCGACCAGAATTTCTTCCAGTTCCACTTCGATATCGTATCGGATATCTTCGCCGCGTTTCGGGGCATTGGGGGATTCCGGGCGTTCGGAAGCTCCGCCACCGAAGAAGGCATCGAAGATGCTTCCGCCACCGCCTCCGCCGCGGCGACCGCCGCCGCCGAAGATGGAAGAAAGGATATCGTCCAAATCGGCACCATGGGAGAAATCGCGATTGAAATCAAAGCCGCCGGGGCCGAATTGCGAGCGCATTCCTTCGGCGCCGAAGCGATCGTATTGGGCGCGCTTATCGGGATCCGAGAGCACTTCGTATGCTTCAGAGCCCTTTTTGAACATTTCTTCGGCTTCCTTGTTTCCCGGATTGCGATCTGGGTGGTACTTCATCGCGAATTTGCGGTAAGCCTTCTTGATATCATCGGCGGAAGCGTTTTTCTCCACGCCGAGGATTTTGTAGTAGTCTTTTTCCTCGCTCATACGTTAGGCCTCCGTTTTTGCCGGATCTGCCGTTTCGGCGCCGTCAGTCTTTTCGGTATCGGCGGGCGATTGTCCGGCGGTTTTTTCCTCTTCCGGTGCGGAAGGGGGAGGAGGGGGAGGATCTTCCTCGCGTTGGACAATGACCTGAGCCGCGCGCAAGACCTTGTCTCCCCGCAGATAGCCTTGCCGTTGCCGGAAGAGGACCGTACCGGGCGTCTTGCCGGGGATTTCGAGGATGGAAACCGCCTCGGCAAGGTTGGGATCGTATGGTTTATCCACCATTTCCGGCATTGCGGTGATACCCTGTTTTTCGAGGAATGCGAGCAATTGGCGATGGGTCAGTTCGAAGCCTTTCAGGTAGGGATTGTCGTCCGTGGCGCTTTTTTTGAGATTTGCCAAAGCGCTATCCATTCCATCCATAAGGGGGAAGAAATCCTTGAGCAACTTATCGACGGCTTCGTTTACCTTGGACTCGAGATTGCGTTCGGTACGGGCGCGGTAAGCGGCGTGTTCCTCGTTGATTTCGGCGATTTTATCCTTGAATTTCCTGTTGGTTTCTTCGATGAACTTGGCCTGTTTTTCCTCAGCGATTTTGCGATAGTTGTCAAAATCGGCATGCATTGCGGCGATTTTTTCGTTGGCTTCGGCCAGTTCTTTTTTTGTTGTTTCAAGTTCCTCTTTGATTTTCGAAGCATCTTCCTGTGCCGCCTTTTCCTTCTGTTCGGCGTCGTCGAGGATGGCTTGTACTTCGTCTCTGAGTTCTTGTTCTTCTTGTTTATCCATGAAATACTCCCGGAACGTTAGCTTCTGGTTGGACGTTCTCCGTTTTTTCCGGCGCCGATCGACTTTCAAAGCCTTTTCGAGCAAGCGTTTTCGCTGTAATTTTTTCATAAAAAGGCCATTGAAATTGTGCGAATCACGGGAAAACGGAAGACGTTCGTCCTGAATGTCTATAATATGGGGCGAATTCTACCATTTACGATGTAGGAGGTCAAAGACGGGCAGCCCAACCGGCAGTGTTGTTTCCCAGAGCCGCCGGAGGCATTATTGGAGGACGGACAGTCGGGGATTCGACGGAGCGGCGGGCGATTTGGAATCGCGGCCAGCATTTGGCAAGCGTGGAAGGCGGGATGTCAGGATGGGCGCTGTTTTCGGCGGGGGCGTCCGTTTGCCCGGGGCGGGGAGGCGAATTTCGGCGCATACGGGCCTGCGTTTTTGTGCCGACCCCGTGTGTTGTCCGTGCATTCCGGTTTCCGCTCGGCGCGAGGCGCATGGGATCGGCGGGCCGGCGGTTTTGCGTCGAAGCATTCGTCGCCGCGCATTCCCTTAGGGCGCGGGGGAATTGAAAACGCGGACGGATCGGCTTCCCAGGGCGGGGTTCCCGTTTTCCGGAAGAATGCGGAATTGGCGAGACGCCAAGGGCGAAGGGGGGCGGGATCGTTTTTTTGAAGAAGCGCCATTTCCTTTTCGGTAAGATCGCGCGCTTGACCGGACTTCAAATCGGTCGGGAGTTCGAGTGCATTCAGAGCGATTCGCGTCAAGGATTCGACGCGGAGACCGACCTGTGCGCACATTTGGCGAATTTGTCGGTTCCGGCCTTCGCGGAGGGTAAAATGGAGACGATGGCGCGGACCGAATTCGCAATCGTGCAGGCGTTGGACGTATTCGACGCGCACGGGTTTTGTCTGGTAACCGTCCTCGAGGCGCATCGGTTCTTGCAGTTGGCGGAGGGACGTTTCGTCGAAGATGCCGCAGACTTGGACGGCGTAGATTTTGGTATGGCCGTATCGCGGGTGAGTCAGGCGGTCGACGAGGGCGCCATCGGTAGAGAGGATCAGGAGACCGTCGGAATCGCGATCGAGGCGTCCGGCCGAGAAAAGGCGTTCCGGGAATTGCCGCAGGCAGGAAAAAATGCTTTTTCCGCGGGATTCGTCGGCGGTGCAGAGCAGACCGCGCGGCTTATTGAGGATAACGGTACGGGTTTGCTGCGTTTTTTTGGCCGGAAAGACTTGTTTACCATTCACGCAGATGACAGCTTGGTCCGGATTCTCGAGGCGATAGCCCGGTTCCCGGACGATGGTGCCATTGACGGAGACGGCGCCGCCGGCGATGATTCCGGCGCAATGGCGGCGGGAAGCGAGACCGAGTCGTGCGAGAACGCACTGGAGTCGGGGCGATTCGCCGATGGAATCGGGTTGTTCGATGAAAGGAGGGATGCGCATGATTTCAGGCGTTGAAGGGGGCGGCGTGGGAAGAGAAAAGCGCCCGGAGGCCGTATTGGCGCAGGTCCGGGCGCGTTTTTCGATTCGTGCGACAGGCAGGAACGAAGCGGGGTCGGAGCTACTTCCGGACGGGGGTCGAATCGAAGAGGTTGTTGTATTTTCCGGGGACGAGGAAAGGGAAGACGAGGTGGCGGAAGTATTCGCGCGTACCGTTTTCGCGGTGGAGTTGGATCAGTGCGCCGATCTGTTCCTGCGAACGGTATGCCATGATACCGGTGAGTTTTCGTTCCAGGAGGGCGTCGCTGGTAATCACGCGGAAATCCGGGGGGCTTGGAAAATCGCTATAGGTCGAGAACTCGTAGAGTTCCGGGATTTCCTCGAGCGGTTTTCCGAGTTCGGGCCAAATGGAGCCCTGTGCGTGAAATGCGCAGATGGACATTTCGCGATGGACGATTTGGTGATCCGGATGGATATCGGTACTGGTCGGCATGAAGACGCGGGTCGGGCGAACATGCCGGAGGAGCCAGACGAAGGAATTGGAGAGACCAGTCGAGCCTGCGATAGTGGTAGGGCCGGGGATTGCGGGGTAGTGTCCGGTGTAGTGTTCGAGGCCGCAATCGTGGTAGTTCAGGAAGAAGAGGCGATCTTCCGGAAGGCCTAGAATCCGGAATGAATCGAGGGTTTCGGCGCGGCGGACGGACGCGATGGTTTCGCGTTGTTCCGGCGTGCAGTATCCGGAGTCTCCGAGTGTGGTGACGCAAGCGGAAACCTTGATACCGGCCTCGACGGCGGAAAGGAACAGAAGACCGGAGCCGAGGATGACGTCGTCATCGTGCGGGGAGACGAAGAGCCAACATTCCCGTTCGCCCTTCCAGTTTGGAAAAACGTTAGCCGGATCCGTAGAGGAGAGCCGGATTCCGTTTGAGAGGTGTTCGAAAGTGCTCATCAGAAATAAGGTTTTGGTTTTACGGTGGCTCCATTGTACCATTATCCTCGAAAAGGAACGGCATTCGGGATGGAACCCATTGTTTTCCGAAGAAAATCGGCTAAGGGACGCAACATTTTGCGGATCATGCGTCTGCCGCTTGCGCTTTACAGGAACCGTTTCGAGATTTCGAGATGGAAATCTCGAGCGATCGCCAGATAGCCTTCCGAGGTGATTCCCTGACGGGGTTTGGGGACCATCGAGTGCACGATATTGTAGATATGTGCGGCTTTTTCGATGGTTTCCATCTGTCCCATGGCGTTATCGAACGAATCGGCTGCGCAGAACAGGCCGTGATGCGCCCAGATGACGTTGTTGTATTTGGCCATCAGTTTGGACGTTTCGACGGCGATATCGCGTCCGCCGGGAACCATCCATTTCACGACGCCGATTCCTTCGGGGAAGATGACGGGGCATTCGGTCATGGTATTCCAGAGTGCGCGGGTGAAGTCCCGGTCTCGCAAAGGGAGCACGAACGTCAATGCGATCAACTGAGGCGGATGTGCGTGATAGATGACGCGGTAAGCGCCGCCGGTCAAGCGGGTTTTCACCTCATGATTCATGAGATGGGTCGGAAATTCGGAGGTCGGGCGTCCGCCTTTGGAGAGTCCCCAGCGGATTCGGTACTGCGTTCCTTCGGCATTCAGTTCGGCCAGGCAGATATTAACTTCGGGATCATAGGCGACATTGCGCATGAATTTTCCGGAACCGGTCACGAGGAAAAGGTCTCCTCCGAGTTCAGGAACGGAAGTTCCGATATCGACCCAAGGACCGGTCTTTTTCTTGGCGAGTCGTTTTTTGGCGGACTTCGCCTCTTCGGGGAGGAGGTGGTAGGATGCGTTTCCGCCGTTGCGTTCGTGAAAACCGAGCCGATCGCCGATTTCGCACATTCGGATAAAATCCTTGACAAACTGAAAAGCAAGCATGGCTGAAAGGAAAACGTTTCTTGTTTTTTGGGGGGGCGGATTAGATCCGCTTGGAAAGCGTTGTCTGTTCGTATTCGGAAACGGCATTGAACCAGTCGGCGCGTTCGGGCACGCCGGCGCGGCGGCAATATTCGTCCCAGACATCACCGAAGGGGAGCGATTTGCATTCCTCCTGAAGGACGAGCACCTGGGAGAAATCGCCCTTTTCCTGGAGAGCGGAGAGTTTCTCGTTCGGATCAAGGAGTGCGGCCAGGAGGGCCTTTTGCATATTGCGCATACCGAGCACCCATGCGGCGATCCGGTTGATGGAAGCGTCGAAGTAATCGAGAGCGAGGAGAATCCGGTCGGAACCTGCGAGAACGATTTCGTGAGCGATATCGCGCAGCATATCATCGAGGCGCAAGACGTGATCGGAATCCCAGCGAACGGGGCGCGAGACATGGAGGGCCACCTTATCGGCATAGAGGAGCAGAGACGGAATTTTGTCTGCGATATTTTCGGTCGGGTGGAAGTGTCCGGAATCGAGGAGGCAGAGCACGTTGTTTTTCGCCGCGTAGTTGAGATAGAACTCGTGGGAGCCGACGGTGTAGCTTTCGAATCCGATTCCAAAGACCTTCGATTCGATGGTCACATTGACGAGTTTGCGGTCGTATGGGGTTGCGAGGATTTCGTCGAGGGCCTCCTTGTAGATTTTGCGCGGACGTGCGCGATCGGCGGGGATATCCTTGAGACCGTCGGGGATCCAGATATTGAGGGTCGACGGGGTTCCGAGTTCGCGTGCGAAGTATTCTGCGATTCGGAGGCAGCAGACAGTGTGGCGAATCCAAAAGTTCCGGATTTTGGAATCTTCGTTGGAGAGGGTACGGCCCGTGTCGGCGAAGGGGTGTGAGAAGAAGGTCGGATTGAAATCGAGTCCGAGTTTATGTTTGCGTGCGAATTCCACCCATGGAGCGAAGTGTTCCGGGAGGAGGGCGTCGCGATCGGCCCATTGGCCGGGCTGAAAGATTGCGTAGGACGCGTGGAGGTTGAGACGGTGGGTCCCGGGGATCAAGGAGAGCGCCTTTTCGATATCGGCCATCAGTTCGGCGGCATTGCGGGCGCGGCCGGGGTAGTTTCCGGTGGTTTGGATCCCGCCGGAGAGGGCCCCTTCACGATCGAAACCATTTACGTCATCGCCTTGCCAGCAGTGCATGGAGATGGGAAATTCCGAGAGTTTGGCGAGAGCGGTTTCGGTGTCGACACCGAACGTCTGATAGAGAGCTTTTGCAGAGGCGTAGCGGGTAGCGTCTTTCATGGGTATGGTTCTTTGTCGAGCGTGTTGAAAAAGGAGGGATCAGGAAAGGGGGGCGTTTTCCGGCAAGGTGGCCGCGGCATTTTTCTCGGCTTCGGCGGCAGCGTTTTCGATGGCGGCTACGACCGTTCCGAAAGCTTCGGCGGCGGGAGAATCCCGGAACGATTTCATAAACGGCTCTCCTGCGTCACCGGAGGCGGCGATATTGGGGGAGACGGGAATCCGGCCGAGGATCGGGACGCCGTATTGGAGGGCGAGTTTATCGGTACCGCCGGTCGGGAATATTTGGATGGTTTCGCCGCAATGCGGGCAAATGAGGCCGGACATATTTTCGACGAGACCGAGAACGGGGAATTCGAGTTTTTTGCAGAAGTTGACGGATTTCGAGACATCGGCTGCGGCGACCATTTGCGGAGTCGTGACGACGATTGCGCCCATGGGGCGCGGGAGCGACTGGCAGATGGTCAGCGGTTCGTCTCCAGTTCCCGGCGGCACATCGATGATGAGGTAATCAAGGGAGCCCCATTCGGTTTGGGAGAGGAACTGTTGGATGACGCCGATTTTCATAGGGCCTCTCCAGATGATGGGCTCATCGGGGTCTCGGATGACGAGACCGACCGAGAGGACCTTGATTCCGCCGGCGGCGATGGGGAGGATTTTATTGTCGTCCGTTGCTTGCACGACAGCGCCGGAAAGTCCCATCATCGTCGGGATAGACGGTCCGTGGACATCGACATCCAGCAGACCGACCTTATGACCGGCGAGTGCGAGTGCGGCTGCGAGGTTGACGGAAACCGTCGACTTTCCGACGCCGCCTTTTCCGGAGAGAACGACGATGGAGTGTTTGACGCCGAGCAAGTTTCGACGGAGATTGCAAAGAGCTTCTTGTTCCTCCTTGTGGTGGGAGCAGGCGTTGCAGTTGCCGGAGCAGGAATCGGACATATCGAAAAAAGAATTAAGGATGAAAGAATCGGTGAATTCGTTAGACGGATTTTTTGTCGGCGGTCTCGCGTTCCAGGGCTCGATATCCGATATCGGTCCGGTATTGTTCGTTGTCGAACTTCACCTTAAGAACGCCCTGATAGGCATTTCGGATCGCCTCGCGGATGGACGCTCCCCGTGCGGTAACGCCGAAGACGCGACCGCCGTTGGTGACGACCTGGCCGTCCTCCAGCTTTGTTCCGGCGTGGAAAACGACGACTTCGGGGAGTTGGGCGGCTTCTTCCAGTCCATAGACGGGAATGCCCTTCTTGTAGTTTTCGGGGTAACCGTCGGAAGCGAGGACGACGCAGACGGCCGGTTTTTCGCTCCACTTGATTTGGCAAGAGTCGAGCGTACCCTCGATACAGGCGCGCATAGGATCAAGGAGAGGGGAATCCAGTCGTGCGAGAACCGCCTGGGTTTCGGGATCGCCGAACCGGCAATTGAACTCAAGGACTTTCGGTCCGTTTTTGGTCAGCATGAGACCGGCGTAGAGCACGCCCTTATAGACAATGCCGCGGCGATTCATTTCGGCGACAACGGGGCGGAAGACTTGGGATTCGATGACGGCGAGCATATCGGGGGTAACGGCCGGTGCGGGAGAGTAGGCGCCCATACCGCCGGTATTCGGACCTTGATCGCCATCGCGAAGGCGTTTGTGGTCTTGAGCGGAAACCATTGGGACGACGGTTTTTCCATCGACGAAAGCGAGGATGGATGCCTCTTCGCCATCGAGATATTCTTCGACGAGCACCTCTTGCGCGGCAGCTCCGAATTTCCGGTCGCGGAACATTTCCCCGATTGCGATTTCGACGTCCTGTTCGGACATGCAGACGGAGACGCCCTTACCGGCGGCAAGACCGTCGGCCTTGAAAACGACGGGAATGCCGAATTGCGCAACGGCCTCGCGCGCTTCCGCCTCGGTCCGGACGATTCGTGCCGCAGCGGTAGGGACTTGCGCCTCGCGCATAACGTCTTTGGCGAAAGCCTTCGAGCCCTCCAGGCGAGCGGCTTCCTTGACGGGGCCGAAGGTCGGAATCCCGATTTCGGACAAACGATCGACAAGTCCGAGGCAAAGCGGGGCTTCAGGACCGACGATTGCGAAATCGGGTTTTTGTTCATTTGCCCAATCGGCGATTCCGTCGATATCGGTAGCGGAGAAGGGGAGATTTTGGGCGATACCGG
>JAEDLN010000264.1 GCA_016295275.1 Kiritimatiellia bacterium | reverse complement strand
ATACGGTCGAACCAAAGGAAGGCGCAACACGCTTCCAGGAATTCGATCTTCCAACACCCATTCTGCATGCCATCGCCGATCTCGGGTTCCAATACTGCACACCCATTCAGGCCGCCTCCCTGGCACGGACCATGCAAGGCGACAACGTTGCAGGCCGGGCTCAAACCGGAACCGGAAAAACGGCCGCATTTCTCATCGCCATGCTCAAGCGCATGCTCGAGCATCCCGAATCCCGCCCCACCGTCACGGGCCGCCCCGCCGCCCTCGTCCTCGCCCCGACACGCGAACTCGTCGTGCAAATCGTCTCCGACGCTCAGGCCCTCGGCAAATACTGCGGTCTGCGCTGCCTCGCCGTCTTCGGCGGTTGCGACCACGAACGCCAGCAGCGCGCCATCGAGGAGCAGCCGCTCGATTTGATTGCCGCAACGCCCGGACGTCTCATCGATTTCCAGCGTCTTCGCGTGCTCTCCCTCAAGGGCGTGCAAACGCTCGTCATCGATGAGGCCGATCGCATGCTCGACATGGGTTTCATTCCAGATGTGCGCAAAATCATCCGCCAGCTTCCCGAACAGCGCCAGACGCTCCTCTTTTCCGCAACACTCGGCCAAGAGGTCATGACGCTCGCCCGCCAGTGGATGCCAAATCCCGTCGAAATCGCCGTCGATCCGGAATTCTGCCCGGCCGAAACCATCAAGCAGATCATCTACCCGATCTCGACACGCGAAAAATTTGCCGTTCTCTACAACCTGCTTCTCCGGCATGCCGGCGAACGCATTCTCATCTTCCGCAACCGGAAATACGAATGCGAGGAATTGACGCGTCAATTGCAATCGCACGAAATCGACGCCGCAGAGCTCTCCGGCGATGTCGATCAGAAAAAACGCCTCCGCATCATCGATGATTTCAAGAGCGGAAAGGTGAAAATCGTCGTTGCGACGGATGTCGCGGCTCGAGGACTGCAAATCGACGAAATCACCCTCGTCGTCAATTACGATTTCCCCTACGAGGCGGATGACTACATCCACCGCATCGGCCGAACGGGCCGTGCCGGCGAAAAAGGCACCGCCGTCTCCTTCGCCTGCGAAGACGAGTCGTTCATCATCCCCGATATCGAAAAGCTGATCGGACACGATTTGCCTTGCCAAATGCCGGAAGAAGACCTCTTCGCGGAACCGCCCGCGCCGACGCGCAACATTCCGCGCCGCGCACGCCACGCCCCCGGCGGCGGTCCTCGCCACGGCGGCGGCGCTCCCCGTCGGCCGCCCTTCCGCAACGACCGTAGCCGCCGCGCCTAAGCCCCCATCCCCTTTTCTTTCGTTCGTTCACCCACAATACCTATCCATACCATGGCTATTAAGAAAGTTGCCATTCTGACGGCCGGCGGTCTTGCGCCGTGCCTCTCCTCCGCTATCGCAGCCCTCGTCGAGCGCTATACCGAGGTCGCTCCCGAAGTCGAAATCATCTGCTACGTTTCCGGGTACAAAGGACTCCTTGAAGGCAAGCATGTCGTCGTGACGCCCGAAGTCCGCAAGAACATCGCCGCTCTCTACAAGTTCGGCGGTTCCCCCATCGGCAACTCCCGCGTCAAGCTGACCAATGTCAAGGATTGCGTCAAGCGCGGCCTCGTCAAGGAAGGCGAAGATCCCCAGAAGGTCGCCGCCGACCAGCTCGTCAAAGACGGCGTCGATGTCCTCCACACCATCGGTGGCGATGATACGAATACCGCCGCAGCCGATCTCGCGGCCTATCTCGCCAAGAACAACTACGCACTCAATGTCGTCGGCATGCCAAAGACCATCGACAACGACGTCTACCCCATTCGCCAGTCCCTCGGCGCATGGACCGCCGCCGAACAGGGTGCCCGCTACTTCGCCAATGTCGTCGGCGAAAATTCCGCAAACCCCCGGATGCTGATCGTCCACGAGGTCATGGGCCGCAACTGCGGCTACCTCACCGCGGCAACCGCCGTCGCCTACCGCAAGCTCCTCGATGAGCGTACCTGGATCCCCGAACTCGGTCTCAGCCGCGACAACTACGAAATCCATGGCGTTTACATCCCCGAAATGGCTTTCGACGTCAAGGAAGAAGCCAAGCGCCTCCGCGCCATCATGGACAAGACCGACAATGTCAATATCTTCGTCTCCGAAGGCGCCGGTCTCTCCACCATCATCAAGGAAATGGAAGCCCGTGGCGAAGAAATCGTCCGCGATGCCTTCGGTCATCCTCGCTTGGACAAAATCAATCCCGGCGCCTGGTTCGCCAAGCAGTTCGCCGAAATGCTCGGTGCCGAAAAGACGCTTGTCCAGAAGTCCGGATACTTCTCCCGCGCCGCCGCTTCCAATGAGGAGGATATCGCTCTGATCAAGCGCTGCGCCTCCGTTGCCGTCGATTGCGCCCTCAAGGGTGTCGGCGGTGTCA
The DNA here is from genome assembly GCA_016295275.1 of Kiritimatiellia bacterium. Lineage (GTDB taxonomy): Bacteria > Verrucomicrobiota > Kiritimatiellia > RFP12 > UBA3636 > JAEDLN01. The sequence goes on along the minus strand of JAEDLN010000264.1, from coordinate 181 downwards.
TCGGCGAAGACGAAAACAAGAACAACGAACTTCGCGCTTGCGAGTTCGAGCGCATCAAGGGCGGAAAACCCTTTGATATCGACTCCCCGATGTTCACCGATCTTCTCGCCGCAATCGGCCAGACCAAGGGTCCCCGCGCCTAAGGCCATCGGTACGCTTTTTTGCGGACCATCCGAAACAG
>JAEDLN010000263.1 GCA_016295275.1 Kiritimatiellia bacterium | reverse complement strand
GCGAGAGCCAAAGCGGGGGTATTTGCCGATTCGAACGACTTCGGTGGAGGCGTCGAGCGCCTGTTCTGCCGGGAAGGGGCCGAAGGAGACGGGGGTCGTTGCGGATGTTTCGGAGAGCAAGGAAAGAGCTTCGTCGGCCGTTGGGACGCCGACGAAGACGGGGGAGTCCGGAGAGGCATTCGTTGTCGGGTGGCTATCCCAATCGATTTCGATTTCTTCCGGGGCTTCAACGCACCTGGGATGAAAGGCCTGTATGCGAAAGCGGTTCAGGGCATCTGCAATGTCACGCGGTGTCGTTGCGGAGAAGGTGACGTCTGCTTCGACACAGACGAGCGGAAATGTGCGGTCGTCATCGCGGATTTCCGGAATTTCAGTCGTGATGCGGCAAGCGTCTCCGGCGGGATTGGCGGCACCGAGATAGTGTGCCGTGACATGTTTGGCGCCGGGTCGAATGGGGGAGAAGGGAATTCCGGCGGAGCGGGCAAAGGTCGCAAAAGGAGTCGTGTCGACGACAATCTTTGCCTGCACGGCCTGAAAGCCCGTACGATCGCCGAAAAGGACGCCGCAGATCCGTCCCTTGGCGTCCCGCATCGGTGCAATGGGTCGCATTTGGAACAGAAAGGGAATCTTGGCGGCAATCAGGGCGGCATCGGCTGCGGCCTTGATTTCGCGTGGGGTCGCAAAGCGATTGTGTCCCAAAATCGCTTGATACGCCGGGCTATCCGTATCGGTCAAACGAAGTGTCGCACAGACGTCTTCTCCCAAAAACGCCCATGGGGTTCCGACAAAAACCTTCTTGTTTTTCTTGGCCAACTCCGTGGCCAGGGAAACGGCGGGAAGGGGAGCACCGACAAAGAGAAAATCGACAGAGTCGAGGATTGGAATTTGGATGGTCATAAGTAAGTACCTCTTCAGAACATTTTCTATTGTACTGAAAGACGCGAAAGGATTCAAGAAGACGGGGGCAGGGCGTGGCAGAATAGAGTGGCGGGCTTTTGTCCTGCCATCGAATCTGATACGATAGGCGCATGAAAATGCGTTTTCTGCTTGTGTTTTTGGTGTTTATGATGACATCCGCGCATGGATTTTCCGCTGGTGGCGACTTTGCGTCGGCGGTGGCGGACGGTTCGTTTTGGAAGGGAGACTATCGTCATCAAGCGTTTTTCCAGAACGCCCGATACAATCCGGTCCAGATGGGCGCTACGCAGCGAATTCGCTGGCCTGCGCAAGGTTTTTTGTTCGGTGGGTTGCCGTTGGGGGAAATTCTGGTGACATCGGATGCAAACGGAAAAGCTTCGCGGATCATTGCAATGGTTTACAACCGCGGTGACGACGGTCGTGTCGAAGAGTCGGAATTTCTAGCGCGTTTGCGCAATGCGGGAAGCTGCATCGAGAAGATCATAGGGGTTCCCGGAAGGAATGCGGACCGCAAGACAAATCCGTCATCGCAAATGATTGATATCGGGGGACGCATTTGGCTGGGCAAGCATTCGGCGGCGCGGTTGGAATGGAGTGTCAAGCCGCATGGCGCACGGGCCGTTCCGGCGGCGGAATGGATCCGGCTTGAATTGGTGCCCATTGAGGGTAATCAGACGGCGGGTCTTTTGAATACGAAGCTTGAGCGAACCAAGATCTCGCCGAAGACGCATGTCCGTGCGAACCAAAAAGGCGGCAAGGAAATCGAGGGCATTCCCATGGTCGATCAGGGTGCGAAGGGGTATTGCGCCGCTGCATCCGCCGCGCGGCTTGTCGCCTATTACGGTCTGGAGGAAATCGATCAGAACCAGATTGCCGCATGGGCGGGCTCCGATCCGGAGCTCGGCACGAATCCGGACCGCATGATGGACGGCATTGCACGCGTCTTGCATGATCGATATCGGCTCGTGGCGCGTCAAATCGATCCGCGGCTTGATGTCCAAAAACTGTTTTCCCTATGCGACCGCTACAATCAGCTTGCAAGGCGCGAAAAGCGTCCGGAGGTGGTGTATGCCAAATCCGGCGTTATCGATGTCGGCGAGATTTTTGCCCAATTCAATTCGGATCTTCTAGTGAAGGTTCGATGTCCGACACCCAATATCAAGGCGATCTGGATCAACAAAATCAAGAAGTCCGTAGACGAAGGCATTCCGATTTTGTGGAGCGTATATCTCGGGCTTGTTCCCGAGCCCGAAATTCCGCAAGCATCCGGCGGTCACATGCGTCTTATTATCGGGTATGAAGATAACGGCAATACGATTGTGTATTCGGACTCGTGGGGAGATCGTCATGCGCGCAAAACGATGCGGACGGAAGAAGCCATTGCCATTACAACGGGTTTGCGGTGTATTGCGCCTACGTTGAATTGACTATGGAAACGAACGCTTTGTATTCAGCAGCCTTCTCGTAACCGATTGCGGGGACGGGAAACGCCCCCGAACGGCGGGCGCGTGGCGCGGTACGGGACCGGGAGCCCCCGGCGGGGTGGGGAGTAGGCGCGGGCGGTGCGCGTGGGTAATGGCGTGCGCACCACGCGGGCGAATATTGCGGGTGTAATGCGCGTGGGTAATGGCAGCGCGATAGGGACATCGCGCCGGGTGCGCGGCCCTGCCGCGCACCGTGCCGCGGA
>JAEDLN010000262.1 GCA_016295275.1 Kiritimatiellia bacterium | reverse complement strand
AGTAAGCCTGATAAGGTTCAAAGCAAGTTGTTCTCATCTTACCTACCGCCAAGCCGCACGAGGGGTGCGCACGCAACGGGGCACGGGCGGTGCGCACGATGCCAAGCCTCGCACCGCGCTGAGGCGCGGCGGCGCGATGGGGACATCGCGCCCTACCGCCAAGCCGCACGAGGAATGCGCACGCAACGGGACCGCACCACGGGGCACGGGGCGGGGCGCACGCAATGGGGCACATCAACGGGACCGAGCCAAGCCGCACGAGGGATGCGCAGCAACGGGGCGCACGGCGAGGGCACGAGGAGGGGCACGGCTGCGGGTCGCGCAACGGGGCGGGGTATTGCGGAGGGAAGTGGAATCGGGTAGGATGGGGTTGTTATGATGGGGAGCGTCCGACACAGAAAGAACAGGCTGGAAGTCGACCGATGCGGAGAAGCGGAGGTTGGCTGATGTTTGGTTTTTCGAAAAGAAGAAGCCAATTCGAGACGGTTGTGGATACTTACCATCGAATGCTGTTGGCGACAGCGGCGCGATTGTTGGGGCGGACGGATCATGCCGAGGATGTCGTTCAGGATACCTTCATCCGGCTTGCGCGCCAATGGAAGGAGGAAATGGTGCCTTCGCCGGCGATGACGGCTTGGCTTCGGGTGACGTTACGCAATCTTGCATTTGATGCGTTGAGAAAGCGGCAGCGCGAAGCGAATTTGCATCAGCGGGCATTTCAATTTGTGCCAGAGAGCGTGGGACCCTATCGAAATGCGGGGCGTGTTGCCGAGGCGAACACCGTTTCGCTGGCGGAGCAGGCGCTGTCGGTTCTATCCGAGCGGGAGCGGGAGTTGGTCACGCTTCGCATTTACGAAGAGCTCTCGTACAAGGAAATCAGTGAAACAACCGGGCTTTCCGTCGGCAATGTCGGATTCATTCTGCACGAAGCGATGCGAAAGATGGCAAAAGCGCTTTCATCCGGTTCCCGAAAGGAGCAATGTCCACATGACTGAACGATCTCCGAATCAGGATGAGATGACACGTGTCGAGAAGGAAAACCTTTCCGAGGTTGAAAGGTTTTTGCGAGACAACGATCCTGCGGCTGCGTTTCCGGAAGGGTTTTCCGAGCGGAAGCGGCGTCGGATGGTGCGGTATATGGAGCATCCGGTTTTGGCGAACATTTATCTTCATCACCGCGCTGTTGCGATTGTTTGTGCGGTGGCGTTTCTCGCGCTTCTGTTTGTGGTATTGGTTCGTGTGTTCTGGCATGTGCCCATGCGGCCCATGCGACCGGTTGCGATCTATGCCGAGAAGCCGTTGCCGGTTCTCCGTGAGGAGCCGGAGACCATGCCGGAGATTGAATTGCCGGAAGATGTCACGGGCCGCGTGATCGATCAGCTGGAAATGAAGGCGGTCGAACGGCTTCAATCCGACGTGGAATCAACATCCGATTTTGATTCGTTTTCATCCCCTTAGGCGTACGATATGATTTCTGTTCTCTTGATCAGTCCCAATTGGCTGGGTGATTTTGTGATGGCGCTTCCGGCCGTTGCATGCTTTCGTCGCGAGCATCCGGAAACGGAGTTGCACATTTTGTGCAAGCCGTTTTTGAAGCCGCTCTGGGCGTGTGTGGACGGCATTCGGGAGGAAAACATTCTGGTTTTTCCGCCGGAGGGGTCCGGAAAGAAGAGTTTTCTTCAGACGCGCGAGACCTTCCAAATGGGATTTGCGCTTCGAAAAAAAGGCTATTCGAGCGCTTATCTTCTGCCAAATTCGTTTCGGTCGGCGCTTTTGGCGTGGTTAGGGGGAATTGGGCATCGTCGTGGAACGGGCTTGCATGCGCGCCGGCTGCTTGTGAATGACGTCGTTCGGTTTTCGGACGAGGAGAACCGGACCCTGCACCAATCGCGCGAATATCTCCGGATTCTATGCGGTCATACGGACGGTGATTTGAGTCAGACCGGATTTGGCTCGCGTCATCCGGCCTTGCCGGATGCGTGTCGGGCATATCCCGAGGTGAGTCGTTGGGTTGGCGTCATACCCGGAGCGGCTCGCGGCGATTCGAAGCGTTGGCCTCATTTTGCCGCAGCGATTGCAAAAATCGCGGAGCAGGATCCTACGGTTGGATTTGTTTTGTTGGGGACGAAATCGGAGCGTTCCATTGGCGAGCAGGCGATGGCGCAAATAGGGGTGTTGCGGCAGCGGGCCATTGTGGTAAATGCCATCGGTGAAACGCGGGATACGGTAGCCTTTTTGGATGCGCTATGTTCCTGTGTCTGTGTGCTTTGCAACGACAGTGGCGGAATGCATTTGGCTTCGGCGGCGGGGATTCCGGTTGTTGCGGTGTTCGGGCGTACGGATCCGAAGAAGACGGGTCCACTTGGGCGCGCGGCTCGCATTATTCAGGCACCGGACGTGAAGGTGTCGCGTGCGATTCGGCGGGTCGACCCGGACGCGGCGGCGATTTTGCGCTCGATTGAGCCGGAGCGGGTAGCCGAGGCCTGCTGCGAGATTTTGCGCGCTCAGGGGGATGGGAAAACCGGCGGCCGGTAGGGAGCCCCGGCGGGCGGCCGGGAGCCCCGGCGGGCGGTGGCGCGGCATTACCGCGCCAAAACGACGGTGGGGAGCCGCCA
>JAEDLN010000261.1 GCA_016295275.1 Kiritimatiellia bacterium | reverse complement strand
CCGTTGCGGTAGGGCGCGATGGTCGGCCGCCGGGCCTCCCGGCTCGCGCCGCCGCATCGCCCGTGGGGGCTCCCCACCGCAGTGCGCGGCTTGGCACCCTCACCGCTCGCCCGCGGTGGCTCGCCGCCGCCTACGGCTCGTCTTCGGCGGCAATCCCGCCGCCCAACTGAATCGAGATCCCCTCGCTTTCAAACGCCCGGACACTCTCGCGCAAAACACGAGACAACTCGGTAATCATGCCGTAGTAGACAAACGGATCCTTGACAAGGACACTCGTGCGAACCTTGAGCGGTACGCCCTCCGAAATGCTTTTCCGAATGTACGACGCAAACAGCTCCGAGACCTCCCGCGCAGCCTCCGGAGCGCGCTTCTGGAAGTCATGCCGGGATTCCGTGCAGTAAACGCGCCCGATCGCCTGCTCGTCGGCTAGACACCGAATCAGAATCTGATCGTTTTCGCGAAGCAATTCGAACGAACAGAGAACTTCAACCGGCTCGAGAGGCGGTGGCGTTTTTTCCTCCGGCTTTTCCTCCGGTTTCTCCTCGGGCTCCTCTATCGGCTTCTCTTCCGGACGGACCTCTTCCAGCTTCTCCTTTTCACGTCGTTCGGCTTCTTCTTTTTCAAAAACCTCCAGCAAGGAACGGGCACGCAACTCAATGCGCTCCTGCGTGGATGGGAAAAGATCGAAATACTGCTGTTCGTAGCCCTCCGGACGCTCTTCCTCCGGAATATCCTCCCACAGATACCCGAGATACTCGTCCTTCCATTGTTTCAGCACTTCCTCGCGATAAAACGGCACCAACACTTCCAGATCGGCGTCAACGCGCCGATCCGTCAAGGCGGTCCGAATCGACTCGACCTGCTCGTCGACAATCGAATGCTGCCGGACGCGCGCCTTGCGCCCAAATGCAAACGCGCGACGGACTAGCTCCAGCACGTTTCGCTCCGATTCCTCCATAAGGGGCTGCTCCTCGGCGACGCGGGCAAAGTCCTCCATCTGCGCAAATTCCCGCCACTCGCGAATCGTTCCGTCCCAATCCGGTTGGGCACACGCAAAGTCAACCAGCGCAGGCTCCGGATGCCAGGAACGATCCAGAAGACGCGGAAAGAGCTGTCGTACCTGCAACTCCGAACACGTCTCGCGAGCCGCTTTCACTTGCGGCAGAAATTGGTTGTCGATCGTCTCCGCCACAACCCGGCAGATTCTCTCGTTTTGCCCGATAGTCTCCTCCAGCCAAGGCTTCTCGGCTTGCCATTCCGACTCGCCGTCCATCGAGGAGATGCTCGAAAAAACCGACTCCTTCAATTGCTTTTGGAGCAACGGACGAAATGCCTTGATGGAATCGTCCAATGTGCGGTGCTCGCGTGGAGATGCCTCGATTTGCGCTAAAATGTCCTCCGGCTTCATGGATAGCCGCGTCTCGCGAATCAACTGCTCCAAACGCTGAAGCGACCGCTGCTCGGCAACTTGGGGAATCGACGAACGAATCGACGGGAAAAGCCCGTACGCGATTTCGCCCTTCTCTTTTCGCTCCGCCTCCCGCTTCCGCCAATAGACCGCCAGACCATCCGACAATTCCGCTGCCATGAGATCCGGCGTGCGGCTGCGAACCTCCGTGCGCTCCAGCCATTGGCGCTGCTCGTTGCGCTGCTTCTTCGCCTCGTTGACAAGCGGTTCCGCAAAAACCTTCGTCAGATACGGAACGTTTTCCTCGAATACGGGCATGATCTGCTCGGCGGAAATGCGCTCGGTCAACAGCTGCAAAAGCTCCTCCCGGCTCCGGGTCTCGAACTCCTCCTCCGTCGGACGGACCGACGAAACAAACAACTGCCGCTGCAAGGCGCAAGCCGTTTCCCGCGCCTTGGAAAAAACGCGGTCGTAATCGCGACGGACAGCCTCGTCCAATTTCCCGGCAGGCAAGGTGCGCGACTCTTCCACAAACGCCTCGCCCAACAACTTGGAAGGCTGCACGCCATGGGATAGCTTCGTCAAAACGGCGTCCGCTTCCGCCGCATACCGCGATACAACCGAATCCCGGTACGTCGCCCGCAACGCTTCCCGCGCTTGCTTCGGATCGAGATAGCGAGAGGGCGCATTCGTCAATACCGCCGTCAATATGGCCGGATCCGACGGCTCGGACAGAATATCCTGCCGCACACGCTCCAACAAAAGACGCGCCGTCAGACACGCCGTGCTCCGGTCAAACTCCTTCGAGCCGATTTCTTCCGCAAATCCAACCTGGCATAGCGCAATCGCCGCCACCCCGAACGCTGTTCGTACCAATCTGCCGTATGTGCCCATCGTGTGAACCCCCTCCGCAAACCCGTTGCCGGAGCGTATCTGTTAACTGTGTATCCGGTGCGCACGAAACCGGTGCGGAACCCGGAAAAAAAACAACGCCGCAACAAGCGGACTTTACCCGACACCCGTCATGCGACGGGCCAAATACTCGGTCAAACCTTTTTCAAAGGGTTTTGCCGTCGTCAATGGAACATAGTCCGCACGCATGCTGCCGCATCCGTCCGTCAGCATCTTGACGAACTCCTGCACGCGCGTGAGATAGTCCGCACGGAACGACTCCGGATTGAGCTCCAATTCGTCCGGTCCTTCCAAATCCTTGAAATGGACAAAAGA
>JAEDLN010000046.1 GCA_016295275.1 Kiritimatiellia bacterium | reverse complement strand
CCCTCGCGCCCCGCCGCCGCGCCCCCCGCGTGCGGCTTGGCATCCCGCACCCCCTCATGCACCCTCGCCCCGTTGCCGCGCCCCCATCGAAAACCCTCAAAATCGCCCGCCGACCCTCCCCGCCTTTGTGCTCCTATTCATCCCGTCCCTTCGCTCTTTGTGTTCCTTTGTGTTAATAAACTCGCACCCGCCCACCGCCCATGGAGCCCCCCACCTCCACCTGGGGCTCCCCACCCGCGCCGAAGATCGAAGACTTGTCACGGATTGTCCCCTCTTCTATAATTGACGGCGAATGAGCACGAATATCACAAGAGCACGTGTCGAACGTGCCGCCCAGATTCGGCGTCGATGGCGCCAACAGTCGGAGCCGGTCCCTTTCAAGGACGGTTCGCTTTTGGCTGTTTTCTATTTGCTCGTCACATCCGTTTTTTCCGTCATCAGTCTGCTTGTCGCCAACTTTCTGGTCCACGGCGAAGGGAAGTCGACGATCGGATACGTCATTTGCATCAATCTGCTTCTCCTTTGCGTTTCAGCCCTGGCGGCCCGCCTCCTGCTCGGTCAGCTCGCGCCATTCGTGCTCAAACGGAATTCCCGGATTTCTCTGCTCTGCGTGATTATCACGTTGACCAATATCCTGCAAACAACGACATTGGTCGTCGCCGTCCGTTTCGCCTCCAATCACCCCCATTTCCTTCCTCCGGGTCTTACATCCGGCTTCCTTGGCGAAAGTCTCCCGTTCTTGATGCCCTTTCTGTTTGCGCCCGCCTTGGCGACCATGCTCGTAAGCCGCGGCGCCGGCATCGCAATCGGTGTTTCCATGGCGATACAAAATCTCTTTTTTGTCCCGAAGGAAACCGTTCTTCCCATTCTGGTCATCGGAACGATTGTCTGCGTTTCGCTCCCATGGCTTCTTCGCACCGTCTATCGCCGTTCCAATTTGCTGGAAATTTTCACCTTGGTCGGGTGCTTCCAATTGGTGGGCGTCTTGCTCCACATCCTGTTGCGTTGCCATACGCCTCACGCCTCCGTCCCGACATTCGCCTTCGCGAAAGCGGATGTCATCCTGACCTTCGGCTCCATCATCATCGATGCTTTTGCCACATTGGCCATCATGCCGGTTTTGGAATATTTGTTCGGAACCTCCAGCAATATCCGCTTGCGCTTTTTCGAAGATTCGAATCTCCCGCTCCTCAAACAGCTCAAGGAACAGGCCCCCGGAACCTATACGCATTCCCTCAATGTCGCCGAACTCGCCTCCGACGCCGCCGAGGCCATCGGTGCCAACCGGATGCTGGCTCGGGTCGGCAGCCTGTACCACGATATCGGCAAACTCGCCAATCCCCAAATGTTCATCGAAAATCTTCCGCGCGATTCGGTGAACCCGCAAGACGGGAAAAAGGGCCTCGAATCCGCCTTGATCATCCGCTCCCACGTGAACGATGGTCTCGCCTTCGGAAAAGACCTCCCTTCCTCCATCAAAAATATTATCGCAACGCATCACGGGAACGGCTTGATTTATACATGCTGGAAAAAAGCCGAAAAGGAGGAGCTGGAGCTCGCGGAAAAGAACGGTTGCACCCCTTCCCGTATCGATAAAAATTCGTTTCGATATACCGGGGGACGCCCTGATACCGCCGAGGCGGCAATCGTAATGATGGCCGATAGCATCGAAGCCGCTTCCCATAGCTGGGGAAATGTATCGCTTTCCAATATCGAACATAAGGTCACGGAAATCATCGACGGAAAAATCAGCGACGGACTCCTCAACGAGGCCCCGATCAGCCTCCCGCAAATTCTTGAATTGAAACGCATTTTCGTGGAACGGATTGCATCCATGATGCACCGGCGAATCGACTATAAAATGCCGCCGCCGGAAGTTCCGCAGAGCATGGACAACACCACTGTTTTGCTCAAACCGTCCGCCCCCCTCGAACGGGTTCCTTGATCGTATCGACGGTTTTCGCCGGCAAAAATCGCGCGTAAAAACCGTCCCACCCAACCCCGCGCCCCTTGCGCCGCATGTCCATTCCACCCCCAACCGAAGCCCGATATGAATGCGATTCCAAACTTGCTGATCGAGCTCCGTTTCCGCTCGGGGCATCTGGATCGTACATGCCTCCGCTTGATTGCGGAATCGTTCGCCAAAGCCGCCTTTTCCCGCCGCGGCTCCCCGCGCTTCAGCCAGGTCCTGCTCCTTTTGCACGGAGACCGCGCTTCGCGCGCAGCACATGCAGCCGTCATGGGTGTCCCGACCCCGACGGATGTCATCACGATTCCCTACGAGGCAACCCCCTTTGAACCCGCTCACGCCGAGCTGCTCGTCAATCCGATGCAGGCAGCCCGTTGCGCTCTTTCCCGCGATCCGGAAACCCTGCTACCCGAGGAACGCTCAATCCCATGGTCCCCATCCCACGAGCTGGCCCTCTATATCGCACACGGATTCGACCACTTGACCGGAGCCGACGACGCCTCTCCTGCCGATTACCGAAAAATGCGCCGCCGCGAACTCAAATGGCTGGCAACGCTCCCGGCCAATCTCCTTTCCAACCTCTTTACCCCCTGACTTGTACGCCATGTCTGCCGATTCGATGACTCCAACAGATGAATCCGCGTCCCAGAATCCGGATATCCTTTCCTCCCACAATATCCCGGAGCAGGTCGACGAAGTCCGTGAACGGATCGATACGCTTGTCGATCAGGAAATGTGGGGACAACTCCACTCGCTTCTCGCTTCCCTTCCCGCCGCCGATGTGGCCAGCCTGATTGCACACTACCAGGAGCCTGTCCTTTCTTCCATCTTCCAAGGACTCCCCGACGACCTGAAGCCGGATGTACTCGCGGAACTCCCGTCCGACGCCGCAACCGAGCTCGCAACGGCCCTGCCTCCACCCGCCACCGCCGATATCGCAAACGAAATGGCTCCGGACGACGCCGCAGACGTCCTCGGCGAACTCGATAAGGAAATCTCCTCCAAAATTATCGAGGGAATGGACGAGGATTCCGCCGAAGAAGTCCGGAAACTGATGACCTACCCGGAAACCTCCGCCGGCGGTATCATGACAACCGATCTTCTCCGGTTCAGCAAGGATCAGACGGTTCTGGAAGCCCTCGATGCAATCGCCGACAATCCGGACGAGGAACATATCTACCAAGTCTACATTACGGATGAGGAAGGCGTTCTGATCGGAACCGTTTCCATCTGGGAACTTCTCCATCAGCGCGACCGGCTTGTGAAACTCGGCGCCATCATGGAACAACAGGTGATGGCAGTCCGCTCCGATACGGATCAGGAGGAGGTCGCCGAGCTCATGGCAAAGTACAACTTGAGCGTAATCGCCGTCGTCGACGACAATGGCGTGCTCCTTGGCCGGATCACTCACGACGATGCCGCAGATATTCTCAAGGAAGAGGCGGAAGAGGATATCCTCCGCCTCGCCGGTACCGGATCGGAAGATCTTGGCAACGTCTCGGCTTGGCGATCCTGCCTCTACCGCCTTCCATGGCTCTTTCTGACGCTCCTCGGCGGCGTTGTCACCGCCAGCTTGCTCAACAGCTATACGAATCATTTCAAATTCTTCGTTCTCCTCGCTGCGTTTGTTCCGAATGTCATGGCAATGGGAGGCAACACCGGTCTGCAATCCTCCGTTCTCATGATTCGCGAAATCGCCTCCGGCGACAACCGCCGCCACTCCATCGCCCGTCTCCTCCTTCACGAATGCAGTACCGGTGCGCTGATGGGACTTCTTTGCGGAATCGGTATTTTCATCTGCGCCTTGTCCGTCGCTTCCTTCACCGGTTCCGGACGCGAAGCCCTCCGCATTTCGGTCGAAAACTCCGGACTGACCATGGCCTCCGCCCCCTTCCTGATCGCAACGATCGTTGCGGCGGCCCTCTTCTCCGCCATGTCCTTCTCCGCTGCATTGGGAGCCGTTATTCCGCTCTTCCTCACCCGCATCGGAATCGACCCCGCCGTTTCCTCCGGCCCCTTGATCTCCTTTATCATCGATATCTGCGCAATGCTCATCTACTACGGCGTAACCATTCTCTTCCTGCTCCATTTCCTCCCCTCTTGAGCGCATGCCGGTTAGCTCTCTCTCGCCTTTTCCCATCCTTCGAGAACCCGATTCGCCCATCGAAAAAACGACGGCAATCGTGTTGCAGATATTCCCGTTTTCCAATACGTCGCAAATGGTCGTATGGCTGACGCAGGACGGAACGCGCCTCCTGACGGCCATCAAAGGCGCCGCACGCCCGAAATCGTTTTTCCTGGGCCAATTGGATTTCTTCCAGACGTGCGAGCTGCTCTACTACCGCCGGACAAAGAACGGTGTTCACGCGCCACGCGAATGCACAGCCCTTCTCCGCCGCGATCATCTTCGCGTCAACTGGCGCGCCGAACATAGCGCATCCTGGTTCGCCGCGCTCGCCAATATCGCCGCCGCCTCCGATACCCGACAGCCGGAACTTTTCCGTCTGCTGGATGATACGCTGTCAAAACTCGATTCCTGCGGTTCGCAAACCCCTCCCTCGCCCCTCCTCTTCGCCGCCTACGAGGCACGCCTGCTTTGCACCGCCGGACTCCGCCCGAATTTCGATCGACCCGCCCCACCCGATCCCGCTCCGCACCCGCAACGAATTCGCTTCAATCTCGCCGAAGGACGTATCGCCGGAAATCTCATGGTCGCCGAATCCGATTCGCTCCACCATTTCATCCCCGACGCAAAGCCGCAACCGCGAGACCCGATCCTCAATCTCTCTCCCGAAGCCGTCGAACTGTTTGAATGCCTGACCGTCCCCCGTGCGTTCTTTTCCAAACAATTCCCCGAAACCACCCCGGCAACCGTCAGAGAACTCCTGCGCTTCCTCGGCCTTTTTATCCGTTTTCACCTGCCGGACGCTCCTACCGCCGGACGGGCCCTCGCACTCGCCTCGCTTCACGCCCCACGCTTCTCTTGAGCGTTGCCCCCTCGCCGCGCACCCTCTCGTGCGGCTTTGCATCTCGCCCCCCGCCCGTGTCCGTCGCCGTGCGCACCGCGCGTGCGGCTTGGCGGTAGGGCGCGATGTCCCCATCGCGCCGCCGCGCCTCGGCGCGGTGCGCGGCTTTGCATCCCGTGCCCTCTCTGCCCCCGCGCCCTCTCCGCCCTCTCCGCCCTCGCTCCCGCCCCCGCGCACCCGCGCCACTGCCCGTGGCGGCTCGCCACCGCGCCGTTCCACTCGCGGGGTTCGGGGGTGCCCCCGGTCGATGTCCCCCCACTCCCCCGCGCGCACCCCGTTTCGTTTTCCCGTTGCTCGTGCGCGCGAAAACTGATAGAATCAAAGCCACACCATACCAACGTAAGAATATGAAGAAAATTATCATTTTCCTCGGCGCTCCCGGCGCCGGAAAAGGCACCGCCGCCGGTGCCGTCGCCCCCAAATTGAACGCCCGCCATGTTTCCACCGGTGCCATGCTTCGCGACGCCGTCGCCCGCAAAACGCCCGCCGGTGTCGAAGCCGAAGGTTACATGAAGGCAGGCGGTCTCGTCCCCGATGCCGTTCTCTGCAAGATGATTGCCGAACTTCTCGCCGAAACAGCCTCCGACACGACCCTCTTCTTCGACGGCTTCCCCAGAACGCTGGCACAGGCCGAAGCGCTCGAAACGCTCGCGAAGGACAATGACGCAATCGTCAAATGCGCCGTCCTCATCGACGCCCCGCAGGAAATCCTCCTCGAACGCATGGGCGGCCGTCGCGTCTGCCCCAAATGCGGTGCCGGTTATCACGTCAAGAATCTCCCTCCCAAAAAGGAAGGTATCTGCGATGCGTGCGGAGCCGAAGATCAGCCCGCTACCATTCGCCACCGCCTCGAGGTGTACGAAACCTCGACAGCCCCCGTAATCGATTTCTACCGCAAGGCCGATAAGGTCGTCGCAATCGATGGCTCGCAAGACGCCGCCGTCGTTGCCGATGCCGTCTTCAACGCCTGCAAATAAGGGAAAACGATGGTCGCCCGGTTGCCCCCCAAAAACGGGCGGCCGGTCGGCGTCGTCGCCCCATATCGTTCCGTTGCCCCCATCCCAACGGCACAGGAGACCGGGAGCTGACTCTCCGGCCTCCGCTTTTTCTTTTCCACGCCCGCATTCACCCCATAACCGGAAGTATCGCCATGCTGTTCCATTCCGCAAAAGCGACAAAAGAAGATCTGGAAAAGCGCCTCGATGCGCTTTACGAAACCTTCCGCTCTCTCGCCAAAAAATCCGGTTATGCATTCCGCCGGACCGGTGTCACGGCAAGCGGAAAACCGACGATTCTCCTGCTCGGTAACCACTCCTCGGGAAAATCCTCCTTTATCAACTCCCTCCTCGATAGCCCACCGATCCAAAATACGGGCGTGGCACCGACCGATGACGGCTTCACCCTGCTCCTCTACGGAGAAAACGAAAACGATTACACCGGCCCCGCCGCTCTTGGCGTTGCCCCTAAGGAATTCTCCGTCCTTCGAGCCCTCGGCCCCGATTTTCTTTCCCATTTCACCGTCAAGGTGCGGAACCGGGAAAAACTGCGCGACCGCAATTTCCTCGATTCCCCGGGAATGATCGACGCCCCCGCCCATACCAACTCACGTCTCTACAATTTCCCGGCCGCCGTCCGCGCCCTCGTCGAAATCTCCGATCTCGTCCTCTTCCTTTTCGACCCGGAAAAACCCGGAACCACCAGCGAAGCCGTCGAAGTCCTCTCCCAAAGCCTCCAAGGCTGCGAATACAAACTGCGCGTCCTCCTCAATAAGGCCGATACGCTCGATTCGATGGACGATTACGCACGCGCCTATGGAACGCTCTGCTGGAATCTCGGCCGAATGCTCAAAACAAAGGATATTCCGCAAATTTCCGCCGTTTTCACCGAATCGCCCGATACGCGAATCTCCGCCCGGATTCCACTCGATTCCTTCGATCGGCAACACGCGGCCCTCCTCAATAGCATCTCCTCGGCCGGGCAAAGCCGTATCAATGCCATCTTCGCCGGCATCGAAAACGATTTCACGCGATTGCTCGTTCAAGCCAAAGTCCTCCTGCGTGCGAAATGCCTCCTTTTCGGCCATGTCCTCTTGCGCATTCTCTTGAGTATCCTGCTGCTCGGAGTGTCCGGCGCCGCCTTCTACGCCTATAGCCGCTCCGTCGAACTGTCAGGTCTTCGTTTTTGGATCGGAGCCGCCTGCCTCCTGCTCTTGCTCTGCTCCGTTCTTTCCGGTTTTTGCGTCTGGAGCTTTTACCGAAAAAAACGAGCCCTCGTGACGCACCCGAACGAACTCTTCCTAGGCGCATTCCGCCACTCCGCCGATTTCCATTTGGATAGCCTTCAAGCTCGATGGAATGAAATAAAAGATGACTGCGTGCGACAAATCCAAGCCGGAACCTCGCCCGGAATCTTCGATTCCCTGCAAATCCGAAACCTCGCCGGAATCCTCCGCTCGAGACTTCCCGCTATTTGCGATGAACTGAGCAAACAAACATCTCCCTGAATTTCCGTTCCCTGAACATCCTCCCCGCCATGCTTCTCGCCATCGAACGTTCCGCCAAAGCCGCCTCCGCGGCACTCTACGAGGTAGACGCGCTGCCCCCCGTCGGGCACGCCATCTCCCCCGATCTTGTTCGATGCCGGGCATTCTTGCAAGACGAGGCCGATGGATGCGGCGATGCATACCCGCTCGTTGAACGCCTCCTGCATCAGGCCAACGCCACTCCCGACGATTTGTCCGCTTTCGCCGTCGGCGTCGGTCCCGGCTCCTTCTCCGGAATCCGCGCCGCCCTCGCCCTCCTGCGCGGTCTCGCCGCGCCCCGGCATATCCCTGTCGTCGGCGTCAACTCCGCCGCAGCAGCCGCCTACGCCTACCGCTCTGCAAACCCCGGCGCCCCCCGCCCGATCCGTGTCCTTGGTGATGCCCGCCATAGCCATATCTGGTGCTTTACAGAGCCGGACGATCCCACCTCCCTCGTCCATACGGCTCAAGATATCCGTCTCTACTCCCGAACCGAGGCAAAGCCCGGTCAGGATCCCCTGCCGCCTGTCGCAGAACTGACGGCTCTCGCGCAAAACCCGGACGCCGCCCCCATCCTTCTTGCCGATCCGGTCCGCCTTGCCCCCCTCTTTCCGCAGGCGCTGCCCGCACACGCCGATGCCAATGGTATCGCCGCCCTCGCACTCGCCGGACTCTACAACCCAAACGCCGATCCCATTTACCTGCATCCCGCCGTCTTCGGCGCTCCTTCCCCTTAACCCAAATCAATCAAAACGGATCGTCTTTCGATCCCAGCTGACGCTCTACCCTATGTTCGCACCCGTATCCAATAAAGTTGATTTCGACAAGGTCGAAACCGAAGTCCTCGATTTCTGGCAGAAAAACGATACCTTCAAGAAGTCCCTCCGCCAATCCGAAGGAAAACCCGATTTCGTCTTCTTCGACGGCCCCCCCTTCGCGACCGGTCTGCCGCACTACGGCCACTTGCTGACCTGTACCATCAAAGACATCATCCCGCGCTATCAAACCATGCGCGGCCATCACGTCGAACGCCGCTTCGGCTGGGATACGCACGGTCTTCCCATCGAGGCCCTCGCGCAAGACGCCCTCGGCGTCTCCGGTGTCCACGAAATCCAAAAACTCGGCGTCGATACCTTCAACGAACAATGCCGCTCGATGGTCTTGCGTTACGTGTCCGAATGGCGCAAAACCGTTACCCGAATCGGTCGCTGGGTCGATTTCGATCACGACTACAAAACCATGAATTTCGAATTCATGGAAAGCGTCTGGTGGGCCTTTAAACAACTCTGGGATCAGGGCCGGATCTATAAATCCCACCGCATCATGCCCTACTCCTGGAAACTCAATACCCCGCTCTCCAACTTCGAGGCCGGTTCCAACTACAAGGATGTCCAGGATCCGACCGTTACATGCCGCCTGAAGGTCCTCTCCGGCGCCGACGCCGCTTGGGGTACGACCTATTTGCTGATCTGGACGACAACGCCTTGGACGCTACCCGAAAACCTCGCCGTCTGCGCCGGCGCCGCAATCGACTATGTCGTCGTGCGCGATCTCTCCGATCCCGCCCGCGCCTGCTATGTCCTCGCGGAAGCTCGCCTCAAAACCATCTTCCCGAAAGAGGCCGATCGCGAAATCGTAGCGTCGTTCAAGGGTTCCGAACTCAAGGGATGGACCTATGAGCCGCTCTTTCCGTACTTCGCATCCGAAGCCGCAAACGGCGCATTCCGCGTTCTCAACGACGACTATGTCTCGACTGACGACGGCGTCGGTCTCGTGCATATCGCCCCCGCCTACGGCGAAGACGATTTCCGCGTCTGCCGCGCCAATGGCATGACGGCTTTCGTCGATCCGCTCGATTCTTCCTGCAACTTTACCGCTCAGATCCCCGAATACGAGGGCCGATTCTGCAAGGATTGCGACAAGGATATCATCAAACGCCTGAAGGCCGAAGGCAAACTCGTCCACCAGGCAACCATCACACACTCCTACCCGTTCTGCGACCGTACCGATACGCCGCTGATCTACCGCGCAATCGACGCCTGGTACGTCCGCGTCGAAGATCTCCACGAAAAACTCGCCGCAAACAACGATACCGTCCACTGGACGCCCGCCTATGTCGGTGAAAAACGGTTCGGAAATTGGCTCCGCGAAGCACGCGATTGGAATATCTCCCGCAACCGGTTCTGGGGCTCCTGCTTGCCGGTCTGGATCTGCGACGACGATCCTTCCGATATGATCTGCGTGGGCTCCGCCGCCGAACTCGAAGCCCTCTCCGGCGAAAAGGTGACCGATCTCCATAAACACTTCCTTGATAAAATCGTAATCCGCCGCGACGGCAAAACCTACCACCGTACGCCCGAGGTGCTCGACTGCTGGTTCGAATCCGGCTCCATGCCCTACGCCCAGCAACATTACCCGTTCGAACGCAAAGACGAACTCGATTCGTTCTATCCCGCAGATTTTATCGCAGAGGGTCTCGATCAGACCCGCGGCTGGTTCTACACGCTGATGGTGCTCGGTACTTGCATCTTCGGAAAGTCGCCGTATAAAAATGTCGTCGTGAGCGGTCTGATTCTTGCCGAAGACGGCAAGAAAATGTCCAAGCGCCTCAAGAACTATCCCGATCCGACGAATATCATCACCACCTATGGTGCCGATGCTCTCCGTCTCTATCTGATCGCATCACCCGTCGTTCGCGCCGAAAACTTGCGCTTCTCCGAGTCCGGCGTCCGCCAGGTGCTGCGCGATCTCTTGATCCCGTGGTGGAACGCTTACTCGTTCTTCGTCACCTACGCCAATATCGACAATTGGTACGAGGACGCCGTCCATGAACCCGATTCCGATAACGAACTCGATCGCTGGATCGTCTCTTCGCTCGAAACGCTGATCGCCAATGTCACAGACGCGATGGATCGCTACGATCTGCAAAAGTCCGTGCGCCCGTTCCTCGATTTCATCGACAACCTGACCAACTGGTATATCCGCCGCTCGCGCCGCCGTTTCTGGAAATCCTCGAACGACGCCGACAAGCACCACGCCTATCGCACCTTGCGGTACGTCTTGCTGCAGCTCTCCAAAATCGCCGCCCCGTTTACGCCGTTTATCGCCGAGGCCATCTACCGCAATCTGCGCTCGCCCGATATGCCCGAATCCGTCCATCTGTGCGAATTCCCGACCGCCAACGCCGCCGCACGCGACGCTGCGCTTGAAGCCCGCATGGCAACCGCCCAGCTCGCCGTCCGACTCGGTCATAACCTCCGCAAACAGAAGAACCTCAAGGTGCGCCAGCCGCTCGCGCGCGCCGTCGTCGTTTGCGCCGAACCCGGATTCGCCAACCGCCTCGCGCCAATGGCTCCTGTCATCGCCGATGAACTGAATGTGAAATCCGTCGAATTCGCCGAAGACGAATCGCGCTTCGTCTCCCTCCACGCCAAGGCAAACTTCAAGGTGCTGGGCGCAAAACTCGGTCCGCGCATGAAGGCGGTTTCCGCCGAAATCGTCAAGCTGACGCCCGCGCAGCTCGCACCCATCCTCTCCGGCAATACCATCGAAATCACCCCCGCCGACGGAAAGGGTCCCATCACACTCGGTGCCGATGAAATCCTTATCGCCCGCGAAGAAAAGGCCGGTCTCTCCGTCGTGAACGAAGGGGCCGTCACCGTCGCCCTCGATACGGCCCTAACCCCCGAATTGACCGCCGAAGGCATCGCCCGCGAATGCGTCTCCTCGATCCAGAACCTCCGAAAGGAATCCGGTTTCGAAGTGACGCAACGAATCGAAATTCTCGTCAAAACCGACGCGGAGGCCGCCTCCGCAATCCAATCCTTCGCCGACTACGTCAAGTCCGAAACCCTCGGCGTCAGCCTCGCGTTCGTCGAGTCGATCCCGGAAACCGCCACCTCGGCCGATCTGAACGGCCATGCGGCTCAAATCCGGATCCTGCCCGCAACGACGGCTTGATCGCCCCCCCACCATCGCCGCCCGGAATTGCCCGCGGCGATGGTCTTCCGTCCATTGGCAATTCAATCCCCATTCGTTTCTTTTGTTTCTGCTATGAATGACCTCAAGGAAATTTCCGAACAGTTCGAACGGCTTCGCCTCGAAGTCGGACATGTCGTCGTTGGACAAGAAAAGATTCTGGATCGGCTTCTGATTGCTCTCATCTGCCGCGGTCATGTCCTCCTGGAAGGTGTCCCCGGAATCGCCAAAACAACCCTCGTCCGAACCCTCGCCACCGCGATCGGAGCAGAATTCCACCGAATCTCCTTTACGCCGGATCTGCTCCCCGCCGATGTGACCGGAACCCAAATCTTCAACCAAAAGGACGGCTCCTTCTCCGCTAAGAAGGGCCCCGTCTTTACAAATCTCCTGCTCGCGGACGAAATCAACCGCGCCCCGGCAAAGGTCCAGTCCGCCCTCCTCGAAGCGATGCAGGAACGGCAAGTGACAATCGGCGACGATACCTTCCCGCTTCCCGAACCGTTCCTGGTCCTCGCAACCCAAAACCCGATCGAACAGGAAGGAACCTACCCGCTCCCGGAAGCGCAGGTCGATCGATTCCTCTTCAAGGTCATCGTCCCGATGCCGTCCCGTGAAGACGAACTGCGGATCATGAAACGCTTCTCGCAAAAGACCCCGCCTGCAGTCAATGCCGTCCTCCAAACGTCCGATCTCGCTAAATTCCGTGACGTGCTGGATGACATCTACTGCGATGAAAAGGTCGCCGATTACATCCTCGATCTCGTCTTCGCTACCCGCGAACCGGAAAAACACGGACTCCGGAATCTCGCCGGATTCATCGATCTCGGCGCTTCTCCGCGCGCCAGCATCAATCTCAATCTGGCGGCACGCGCCAATGCTCTTCTGCATGGACGTGCCTATGCGACGCCGCAAGATGTCAAAGAAATCGCCCCGGATGTCCTGCGACACCGTATCCAACTCTCCTACGAGGCGGAAGCACGCGATATGACAGCCGAAAAAATCATTCGAGAAATCCTCGCCGCGACACCCGTTCCGTAATGGATCGAAACATGGATACCTATGTCCGTCTCCTCTTGGGAGGCCTCTTGTTCTTTGCGATCGAATTTCTTTTCCCAAAAGGCTTTTCCGCCCTCGTCGCACTGCTCTGCTTCTTGTGCGCCGGTTGGGCGGCCGCACAACATGTGGACGGATTCGCCGGTACCGCTCTCGCATTTCTCGCAATCCTTCTCGGCACCGCTTTGACACTCTTGCAGACGCGTTTCCTCTCCCGGAAAAAATCCTAACCCCGCGTAACACCGCACCTCCACCCCGCGCCCCCGTGCCCGGTCCCGTTGCCCGGTCCCGTTGCCCATGCCCCCTCGCCGTGCGCCCCGCCCGTCTCCCGTCGCCGTGCGCATCACCCGTGCGGCATGGCGGTAGGGCGCGATGTCCCCATCGCGCCGCCGCGCCATCGGCG